>CBINJL010000043.1:0-10759 GCA_966250925.1 uncultured Opitutus sp.
CATTTGGCCTGCTCCTCGGCCAAGGCTGACAACGTCACCGCATGCGTGGGCGGCGTGGTCAGGGCGGCGTCGACCGCGGTCGTCCAGCCGCCGGCCGCATCCGGCACCGCATCATAGGCGGCGATGTAGGGCTTGAGGTCGAGGATCGGTGTGCCGTCGACCAGATCGCACGGACCGACCACGATCCGGCCCGGCTCGACCGCGATCAATTGCACCACCGACAGGCCGATCGGATTGGGCCGATGCGGCGAACGGGTGGCGAAGACGCCGCGCCGCTGCTTCGGTCCGCGCGGTGGCAGCACCATCGGTCGCCACGCGGTGTTGCGATGAAACCACGAGACCAGCCACACGTGGGAAAAGCCGTCGAGATCGGTCAACGCCCGCGCCAGCTCCGGCTCCGGCCGCAACTCGACCACGTTGCGCTCCACCACCGCGTCGCGCTGCGGCTGGTGGGCGGCGTGAAACTTGAGCGGTTTCGCGGCCCGCAGCACACCGATGGGTTGGAAAGTCAGGGATTCGTTCATGCCCGCCGCAGTCAGCAGCAGCGCCTTGGCCGCCGCCGGCAAGCGGGAAAATCTCGCGCGCCTCAACCCGGGGACGACGGGAGCAGGATGCTCCCGCTACACTGCCAAATAGTAGCGGGAGCTTCCAGCTCCCGTCCACCCCGCCTCGTCGCCCTGCTTCTCCGCCGCCAGGTTAAGTTCAAAGTTTAAGTTTAAGGGCATGCCCGGCGGTTCCGCCGGCTTTGCGGACTTTGCGACTTTTGCTGGCTTTGCGTTAAAACCCGGCGGTCGAGAACGAGAACGAGAATGATGAGCAGGGACGGCGATCACCCTACTCCGCCCCGCTTCCCTTCACTCCTCCGGCACGCTCGGGGTGAAGGTGGCCAACTGCACCGAGATCACCGCCTGGCCCCACTTGGTCGCAAACGCCTCGTCATAGTTCAGGCGCGCGAGGTCGGAATTGATCGTCATCACACTGAGCAATTTGTTGTCTCGCAGCGCGAAGGTTTCGAACAGGTAGCGGTCGTAGATCGGCTGCATCCAGGGATTCGGCGACGGCTGCATGCCGACGAAGGATTTACGGCGCACCGACAGGCCGCTGGGGTAATTGAGCGGTGCCAGGTAGGACCACTGCGGATTGGGCACCCAGTAATGATCGCCGGCAAAGTCGGTTTCAAATTGCGAACTGGCCGCCTGCAGATCCCAGGTCGAATTGCCGCTCACATACCGCAGATAAAACTCCAGGCTGTCCGGCATCTCCACCGCGATGTCGTCGCCGTGCGAATCGAGCACCGCATCCGCCGGCACGCAAAACATCGCGCCCGTGCGGATGTCGCGATACACATCGAACTCCCAGCGGTGCGGGCTGAGGTGCTGAAACTGTTGCTGGATCTGCGCCAAGCCGAGCTGATCGTCGGTGTAGGCCAGCAGCTCCTGCACGCGCCGTGTGCGCATCTTGGTGAAGTTGCCATCCGCCAGCTCGATCGTCTTCCGCGTGTCCGCCGCCCGCAGCTCCGCGCCGAACAACGATCGCACCTTCGTGCGTTGCGCGGCCGAGCGCGGCACGTCGTCGTCGGAACCGGGCAACGCGTCCAATTGGCTCACCGCCACCGCCCACACCAACTCCGAAAATCCCTGTTCCAGCCCACCGTTGCCGATGCCCACCAGCCGCCCGTCTTCGTCCAGGATCGGACACCCGGAAAGCCCCGGCACCAGTGACGCCTCCAGATCCAGAATCGGCACGCTCAACGCCGGATAACCCAGCGCCGCGATCTGGTCGCGCAGCTTCGGCTCGCCCACCACATCGCTCAATTTCGAGCCGCCCACCGCCCGCACCCGGCAATCGACACTGCGCATCACCGGCGAACTGAGCGGATAACCCAGCGCCACCAACCGCTGCCCGGCGGCGAGTTTTCCCCCGCGCGCCCCCAGCGGTTCGCGGTCCACCGGCCGATCCAGTTTCAACGACACCAGATCCGCCCGCTGCAGCACCCGGTGCACCTGCGCCCGCCGGACCTCGCCTTCGAACACCACTTCGATCTTTTCGGCATCGGCGACGACATGCAGGCAGGTCACCACGGCGTCCTTGCCGCCAAACAAAAACCCGCTCGCCGTCACCTGTCCGCCCCCGGCCTGATCTACCAGAATCTTCGCCGTCGCCTGCCGCGAACGTTCCATCTGCGCCGCGAGCGGCGCGGCCATAATGATCGCCCCCGCCCACGCCAGTGACAGCAACGCGGCCCGCTTCATGGCGCCGCACCCTCAGTCGCGACCGCGAAGATTAGCCGGGCCAACGCCAGCTTGTCCGCCTCCGGCGCATCCAGTTCGCGCAACGCCGCCGCGAGTTCGCTCCAGCTGCCGCCGGCCTCTTCGAACACCGCCATCACCGCATCGAACGAGCCTTGCGCGACCACCGGCGCATAACGCACCAGCGACCGGCCGGATTCGTTGCCAAAAAGAATCGAGCTGGCGGCAAACGGCACGCCGCTTTCCTGCGCCGCCGTCACCCGTCCCAGCCAATGGGCCTTGGCCTCCGCCCGACTGAATCCCGCCGCCTCCAGCCGGGCAATCTGTGCGGCCGGCGTCGGCGACAACCAATCATGCGTGCGCGTCGCCACCCCGAGCGCCACTCCGGCCAGCCCACCAAGGGCAAAACATCCCAGCGCCGTGGCCAGACGGGTGGCGTGCGTAAGCTCGGTCTTGGTGCCCAATCGCACCGCCAAAAATCCCGCCACGAGCGACCCGAGCGTAGCCAGCAGCGCCGCCACCACCGGTGCACCGGACAACCCCACCAGGCTTCCGACCAACACGCCGAAAAAGACCAAACCCAGCGCCGGAATCGCACGGTTCATGGCAGGGAAAATTTCACCCCAACCCATTCATCACAAGCGAATAACGAATCCCAGACCCAAGCTCAGGCCGCGACCTGATAAGGTCGTAGGGAAATTTTCCCGCCGCTATCGGACCGGGTTGCCAAGCGCCCCATCCACACCCCTTCGACATGATAATCAATCCGACACTTCCCAGCCCCCTGGACTTAACACGAAGGCCGCAAAGGTAGCGAAGGGGCTTCATTTCAGTTCTTCGCGCTCTTGGCGGCCTTCGTGTAAAAACTGTTTTCTCGTGCCACTCGTATAACGCGAAGAACGCCGCGCCGCAGTTCAGCTACGGTGTTTGGGATGATCGCCATCGCCGGGCGCCCTTTCCGGATTCTGCCTTGTTTCCCTTCGTGTGTATTCGTGTCCCTTCGCGGTTAAAAAAGAACCCCACTCGGAGCCGCATGACGCTTACCCTGCATACCGCGCAAACCGGTTCGGAATTCGCTGTCGGATCGCAAAAAGGATTGGGCTCGGCGACGCCACTTCGCATCGTGCCGGGCGATGAATCGCACCGACCGACTTGTCGCGATGGTGATGCACCTCCAGGGGCGCCGACTCGTGCGCGCGGAGGAGCTCGCGCGTCATTTTGAGATCAGTGTGCGCACGGTATATCGCGACATCGCCGCGCTGGGCGAAGCCGGCGTGCCCATCGTCGGCGAGGCCGGCGTCGGCTACAGCCTGGTGCGCGGCTACCATCTGCCGCCGGTCACCCTCACCGCCGATGAAGCCGCGGCGTTGTTTGTCGGAGGCGAAATGGTGCGACAATTCACCGACACCTCTGTCAGCGAACCGATGGGCGCAGCGCTCGAAAAACTGCGCGCGGTGTTGCCGCGCGATCGTCAGGACCACGTGGAACGCCTCACCCGCCAAACCGTCGTCATCGGCCGCTCCGCTGGCTCGTCCGCTGCGACGGCGACGCCCGGCGCACCGCCGCAACCTTGGCTGCGTGATGTGCAGCGCGCCGTGGCCGAGCGTCGCGTGATCCAACTGCACTACCGGGCGCGCGGCCGCACCGACACCACCCGGCGCGACGTCGAGCCACTGGGCATCGTCTTCCATACCGACGCATGGTATCTGGTCGCGTGGTGCCGACTGCGCGGCGACCTGCGCCACTTTCGCGTCGACCGCATCCAGCACATCGATCCGGGCACGGAAACGTTCCCGACCCGCCCCGATTTTTCCCTGGCCGATCATCTCGCGGAACAGGCCGAACCCGGCGAAACCGTGTCGGTCCGGATCTGGTTCGCCGACCTCGCGCTGCCCCGCGCCCATCGCGAAAGCTACGCCACGTTGGTGGAGGAACTGCCGCGCGACGGCGGCGCCGAGGTGTCGCTGTTCACCTGTTCGCTCGAATGGCTGGCGCGCTGGGTGTTGTCGTTTGGCGACCGGGCCGAAGCGCTGCACCCGCCCCGCCTGCGTGAACTCGTCTGCGCGGAAGCGTTGCGCGTGGTCCAACGCCATGCGGACGCCGAACCCGCCGCGCTGGCGACCGCGGCGGCAGCAGTTTAATCGCAGCGTCACCAACGCTCCTGACACCACGTTGTCAGGAGCCGATGGTAAGGTGTCGCCTTCGCTCCGCCATAACCGGCCGGGTGGTTGATTTTCGCAGCAGGCCACGAAGAAAACTAAGTTATTTTAATCCAGAATCTTAGCTCTGCCTTTGTTGTCTTCGTTCCCTTCTGTAAAAATCAACATCCAGCCGGTCGCCGCCCTCAATTCATCACCCGCCCCCCTTCGCCATGATTCGCATCAAGGAAGTCGCCTTCACCGGATATCCGGTCACCGATGTCGCCCGCGCCCGGGCTTTTTATCAGACCCTGCTCGGCCTCCAGCCCAGCGCCACCTTCGAACACGACGGCAAGCACTGGATCGAATACGACATCGGTGCGCACACCCTCGCCATCTCCAACATGTCGGCCGAGCAATGGAAACCCTCCGCCGACGGTCCTGCTATCGCGCTCGAGGTCGAGGATTTCGACGCCGCCGTCAGCGCTCTGCGCGAGGCCGGCACCCGTTTTGTGATCGAACCGATGGACAGTGGATTCTGCCGCATGGCCATCGTGCTCGATCCGGACGGCAACTCCCTCTGCATCCATCATCGCAAGGCAGGACCGTCCGCATGAGACCGCATGATCGTTTTTTGCCGCCACCGGAAACATTTCACGCCGGCATCGTCACCGCGCGGTTTTTTGAGACGTGGGACTTCTACACCGCCGTGCTCGGTTTTCACACCGAGGCGGAGGTCGACGGCCAGGTGCGACTGCGCCATCCCGGCGGCGCCACGCTCGATGTGCTCGCCCACGAACGCGACGGCCCTTGGCCGGAACTGGTCAACGCCACCGACGGCCGCGGCCTGTGGTTCACGCTCGCGGTTGAAGATCCCGACGTCATCGCCACCCGCGCCCGCGAAGCCGGTGTTGTCCCCGACGCCACCACGCCGGCCGCACTGACCCTGCGCGACCCCAACGGCGTGCTCGTGCTCATCCGCCCGCAATCCACGCCCAACGCGGAAGCGATGGCGCGTCCCTTTCTCCGCAGCCGGTTTCAGCCGTCGATTCCGGTGACGCGGTGAGCCGGCTCCGGTTCGGCCAAAATCGCCACCGCCCGCGCGAACGCACTGTCGGCCGGCCCGGCCGGCGCGACCATCGTCGCCGCTGCCTGCACATGCGGACGGGCATGCGGCATCGCCACCGAACGCCCCGCCCAGCCGAACAGCGGCATGTCGTTGTCCGCATCACCAAATGCCACCACCCGTTCGCGCGGGATGCCGAGCAACGCTGCCACCTGCGCCACGCCCGTGGCCTTGGTCACATCCGGCGGCATGAACTCAAAAACCAAATCGTGCGAGCGCACCGTATCCAACCCCGCCGCCACGTCCTGCGCGGCGCCCGAGGTCACGAGTTCGTCGATGCGCGCCGTTTCGCCCACCCAGACAATCTTCAACAGCGGCGCCGTCGCAAAGGTCTCCGGCGTCTGCACCTCCACCCGCGTCTTGGATACCGATTCGTAGCGGCGGATTTCCGGGTGATCCCACGGTGCGATCTCGGCGTCCGCGGTGTAACCAATCACCGCAAAGCCGGCGCGATGCCCCGCCTCCGCCACCCGCACCGCCACGCCGGCCGGCAGCCCCACCCGACTCAAAACCTGTTTCCGGTCCGCGCTGACAACCTCACAGCCTTGGCAGCCCACCAGCCAGCGCACCATCGGCAGCCTCGCCGCAATGCCAGCCATGTCGACCGGATGCCGCCCCGAAGCCAATACGACTTCATAACCCCGCCGCACCAACTCATCCAAGGCCGCGCGGTTCTCTGGTCCCACCGCCGCAGTGGAATCCAACAACGTGCCGTCCAAATCGATCGCGGCGATAAAATTGCGTGACTTTGCGTCTTTCATGCGTCTTCTTGCATGAATTACCCCATTTCAGGAATACTCAAGCACGTTCTTGCATGTTTGCCCCCCAACGCCACGAAGCCATTCTCTCCCTGTTGCGTGAAACTGGTCGGGTTTCCTCCTCCGAACTGAGCCGAAAACTGGCCGTGTCGGAGGACACCATTCGGCGCGACTTGGCCACGCTGGCCAGCGAGGGCCAGCTCGTGCGCACCCACGGCGGCGCAGTGCCGCGCTCCACCACCAAATTGGAATTTCAGGCGCGTTCGCAGGAAAACCTCGCCGAAAAGGATGCGCTCGCTCGCGCCGCGGCGCCGTTGATCAAAAACGGTCAGGTGGTGTATTTTGACGCCGGTTCCACCGTGCTCGCGCTCGCCCGCGCCCTCCCGGCCGACCTCGCCTTCACCGCCGTCACCCACAGCCTGCCCGCCGCGATCGCCTTGTCGGAGCTTCCGCAGACAGAGGTTCTGTTGCTCGGCGGTCGGGTCCTGAAACGCGGCCTGGCCACCGTCGGCGCCGAGCCGGTGCGAGCGTGTCAGCACATTCAGGCCGACCTGGCCTTCATGAGCATCGCCGCGGTCGATCCCGAGAACGGCATCACCGATCCGAGCCACGAGGAGAGTGAAATGAAACGCGCCCTCATCGCCAACGCCGCCAAGGTCGTGGTGCTTGCCACCACCGGCAAACTCGGCCGCGCCTGCCCGTTTCGCGTCGCCCCGGCCACCACGATCGATCTGCTGCTCACCGACGCCGACGCGCCGGCCGATGTCGTGCAACGCTTCCGCGCGATCGGCGTCGAAGTCGCGACCGCGTCCCGCTCGCCCTCCGTTTCCACCCCATGACAATCCTCGGCCCCGATGGAAAAACGCGCTGCGCCTGGTGCGGCGACATCCCTGAATTTGTGCCCTACCACGACAACGAGTGGGGCTTCCCGGTCGGCGACGATCGGCGCTTGTTTGAGAAGATTTGCCTGGAGGGATTTCAATCCGGCCTGAGCTGGCGCACCATCCTGAACAAACGCGAACGCTTCCGCGCCGTGTTCTGCGACTTCGATTTTCATCGGGTGGCAAAGTTTGGCGAACGCGATGTGCAGCGGCTGCTGCAGGACGCAGGCATCATCCGCCACCGCGGCAAAATCGAGGCCGCAATCAACAACGCCCGACGCGCCGTCGAATTGGTGCGCGAAACCGGCTCGCTCGCGGCCTATTTCTGGCGCTTCGAACCCGACGCCAAAACCCTGCCCGCCCCACAATCGCGCACGGTCGCACCGGAATCGCTGGCGCTGTCGAAGGACCTCAAAAAACGCGGCTTGAAATTCGTCGGCCCCACCACCGTCTTCGCCTTCATGCAGGCAATGGGCCTGCTCAACGACCACGCCGAAGGTTGTCACGCGCGACCGCTGGCGACCCGCGCCCGCCGGGCGTTTCGCGTCAGCTGAGCGCCTGCGAACGAACGGAGGCTGGCACCGAGACGGTGCGGCGGCGCGCAACTGCGCGATTATCTCACCGCCGTTCTTTGCGTTAACCACCACTCGCACCCTGAAATGGGCGCTTCTTTCATGAACGTTCATTTTGCCGCGACCGGCGGACTGGCCTTGGCTGGACCGCAATGTTTCGTCGCCCCTCGTTCTTGTTGCTCGCCCTGCGTGGCCTGACGTTTTGCGCCCTCGTGGCCACGGCGTTCGCCGCCACGCCGATTCGCCATACCCTGCGCTTTTCCGACGCCGCCGCCCATTATCTCGATGTCGACGCCGTGTTTCCGACCGACGGCGCCGCCAGCATCACCGTCTTCATGCCGGTGTGGACACCGGGCTCGTATTTGGTTCGTGAATACGCCCGCAACATCGTGACGCTCTCCGCGAGTGATCCGGCCGGTAAAACGTTGTCGGCTGAAAAATCCGCCAAGAACCGCTGGCAAATCCAGACCGGCGGCGCCGACGCAGTGCACGTTTCCTACCGACTGTATTGCCGCGAGATCAATGTGCGCGGCAACTGGGTCGAACGCGACTTTGCCATGATCAACGGCGCGCCGACGTTTCTCGCCTTGGTGGACGACTTGGCGCGGCCGCATCGCGTCACGATCGAGTTGCCCGCCGGCTGGCAGACCTCCGAGACGCCGCTCGCGCCCGCCGACGCGCCGCACACCTACACCGCGCCCGATTTCGATACGCTGGTCGACAGCCCGATCATCGTCGGCTCGCCGCAGGTCGACAGCTTCACCGTCGACGGCGTGCGCCACACGCTGGTGACCCTCGGCGGCGGCGGGGTGTGGGACAACGCCCGGGTTGCCCGCAACCTGCAGCACCTCGTCGAGACCCAGCGCACGTTCTGGGGCGCGTTGCCCTATGATCAGCCGTATTACTTTTTCAACGTGCTCACCGGCTCGCGCGGCGGACTCGAGCATCGCCAGTCGCTCACCATGACGGCCGACCGTTGGTATGCCAGCACCCGCGGCGGCGTGAAGTCGTGGCTGTCGCTGGCCAGCCATGAGTTTTTCCATGTCTGGAACGGCAAACGCCTGCGCCCCGTCGAACTCGGCCCCTTCGATTACGAACACGAAAACCATTCACCGTCGCTGTGGATCGTCGAGGGCATCACGAGCTACTACCAACACGTGCTGCTCACCCGCGGCGGCTACAACACGCCGGCGGCCTACCTGCGTGCCTTGAGCGGTTCCATCGCCGGCACGGAGCGCACGCCGGGGCGCCTCGTGCAGTCGCTCAGCGACTCGTCCTACGACGCCTGGATCAAGGCCTATCGCCGCGATGAAAACTCCGGCAACTCCCAGTTCAGCTACTACGGTGGCGGCGCCGTGGCGGGGTTTTTGATCGATGCCGAAATCCGCCGCGTCAGCGACGGCACACGGTCGCTCGACGACGTGATGCGGGCCGCCTACGACCGCTTCAGTGGCGAACAAGGCTACACCGAAGCGGAGTTCATCGCACTCGCCGGTGAAGTCGCCGGACACGATCTCACCGACTGGTTTGATCGCCTCGTCCATCACGCCGGCGCGTTCGATTACCAGCCGGCACTGGATTGGTTCGGGCTCGAATTCGAAGCAGTCAAAGCGTCCGCCACCGACGACGATTTTCCCGTGGCCGAGGAACCGGTTGATGCGACACCCGGCTGGCTCGGTGCCGACACCGCCAACCGCGACGGTCGCCTCGTCATCACCGCCGTGCCCACCGCCACGCCGGCGGCCGCGGCCGGACTTTCGGTCGACGACGAAATCGTGGCCCTCGACGGACACCGCATCGACGCGGGCAACGTGGCTAAAATCACCGGCCTGCTCGGCGCCGGCACAACAGTCGAAGTCCTCGTTGCCCGCCAAGGCCTGATGGTCATAGTGCCGGCCACGCTCGGCGAAGCGCCGCGCGAAACCTGGCAACTGAAGTTCCGCGCCGACGCCACCCCGGAACAAAAGGCCCGCGTCGCCGCCTGGCTCGGCACGCCGGCGGCAAAGTAGCGGGAGCTTCCAGCTCCCGTGTCTCCATCTCCAATCGGGAGCAGGATGCTCCCGCTACTTTTCACGCGCCCGGTCGCGTCGCGACACCAGTGTGCGCTTCGGCGGCGGCGACGAGTTCGCGGGCGCGGGCGCGCAGGATGTGGCGCTCCGTATCAGTGATCATGCGCGGTTTTGTGTCCACGATGCAGACTGCGCCCACACCTTCGCCCACCGCCGTGCGCATCAGGGTGCCCGCATAAAAACGAATGCCGCGCTCGATCGTGCTGCGCTGCGTCTTGAACTTCGCGTGCGCCTGCATGTCCTCGATCACCAGGACATCGTTGCCGGGTTCCAACTGACCGCGCGGCGACAGGGTGACATGCGATTGATCGACGTTCTCGTCGTGACGAGCCCGATCCGCCGTGACGTCCTCCGGCCAGAAATTTGGATCAAGATCGAAAACCGCCACGAGGGAAATCGGCACCTCAAACGTCGCCGCCAGACTGCGCGAGACCACGTCGATCCACGCGCCGGGTTCGACCTCGGCAAGGTTGAGCGGCTCGCAAACTTCCTCCGCCAATGTTTCCTCGTCCGCAAATGGCGGCACAGTGCGCGCCCGGGCCACTTGGGCACGCGCTTCTTCCAGCGCCTCGTCCAATCCCGTCGCGACGGTGATGGTTTCGAGTCCGCGCAGTCGATCACCCAATGTGCGCCGCGCCCCCGATTCATGCCAGAGGCAGGCGATGATCGGCGTGGAACCGAGCGCGGCGATCAATTGCCGACACGTGCGGGCGGCCTGGGCTGAGGCAAACGGCGGCAGAGCGGAAACGAGCACCACTTCCGGTTCGGCGTCGCGAATCCATTGCCGCAGTTCGTCGGGCGTGAACGAGAGATCCGCCACCGCCACCTCGAATCCGCGCTCGCGCAACAACACCGCCGTCACCTCCGCCGTCAGCATGTCGGCGTCGTCACCCGCCGGCACCAACGCCGCGCGTGCGCCCACGGGCCAGTGCGCCGTATGATCCTCCGGAGGACGCACGGACCGCG
>CBINJL010000044.1:0-10739 GCA_966250925.1 uncultured Opitutus sp.
GTTGGCCAATTGATAAACCGTGCCCCGGCGCATCACGCTCTCCGCGTCGCCGCCCGCCTCCGTTGTGCTGATTTGCCAGGAATCCATGCAATAAAAACGCTCAGCCGCCGCGCGGCACATCCTTGACCCGCAGCATTAGTCCGGCTGCCACGATCATCGACGCGCCGCCCAGCACCAACGCGAGCGCAGCCTGGCCGTCGAACACCGTGCGCACCAGCAGGCCGAGCACCGCCGCCGCCAGGATCTGCGGGATGACGATGAAGAAATTGAACATGCCCATGTAGACGCCCATCTTCCGATACGGCACCACGCTGCTGAGGATGGCGTAGGGCAGCGTGAGCAGACTGGCCCACGCGATGCCGAGTCCGACCATCGACACGATCAGCAGCTTCGGATCATGGAACAGATACATCGAGGCGAGTCCGCCGCCACCGATGACCAGACACACCATGTGGGTGCGCACGCGATTGAGGCGCCGCGCCATAACCGGCAACAGAAACGCCACCGCCGCGGCCACGCCGTTGTAAACCGACATCAGAACGCCCACCCAGTTGGCGCCTTCATTGTAGGCGACCGAACGCGGATCGGAGCTGCCGAAATGGTGACTCGTCACCGCCGCCGTCGCGTAGATGAAGAAGGCGAACAATGCGAACCAGGTGAAGACCTGCGCCCACGCGAGCTGACGCATGGCGGTCGGCATGGTGTTGAAATCATGCACGATCTCCACCAATCCGCTGCGACTGCCCGCGCGATAGCGCCACGCCGCGACCATCTGGAGCAGCCCGTAGGCCGCACCGCCGCAGGAGAGGATGTAGAGCCCCTTGTCCCACACCATCGCGCGTATCATCCCGGTGAATACGACGCCGCCGAGCAGGAGGGCCGACCCGCCCAGCAGATAACGGCGGTCATTCAACACGATGGCGGAAGCATCCGAGACCGCGCCCGTGACCTCCTCGCCGTGAAACGTCTGCTGCTCGGCCGGCGAATACTCGCGCACCCGGAACACGGTCCACAGCACGGTGAGCAGATACACGCCGCCGCCGAGCACGAACGACCACTTGACCGAGTCCGGCACCACGCCTTCCGGCGCCGTGTTCGCCACGTTGAAAACGTTGCTCAGCACGTAGGGCAGCAGCGATCCCACCACTGAACTCGCGCCGATGAAAAACGTCTGCATGGCAAATCCCGCCGTGCGTTGCTCATCGGGCAGCATGTCGCCCACGAAGGCGCGCATCGGCTCCATGGTGACGTTGATCGAGGCATCGAGAATCCAGAGCATGCCCGCCGCAAACCACAGCGCCGGTGACTGCGGCATGATGAAGAGCGCGAGCGAGGCGAAGATCGCGCCGAACAGAAAATACGGTTTGCGGCGGCCGAGGCGGCTCCAGGTGCGGTCGCTCATGTGCCCGACGATGGGTTGCACGATCAGACCGGTGACCGGACCCGCGATCCAGAGGATGGGAATTTCATCAATCGACGCGCCGAGCGTTTCGAAGATGCGGCTGACATTGGCGTTCTGCAGGGCGAAGCCGAACTGGATGCCGATGTAACCGAAGCTCATGTTCCAGAGCTGCCAGAAATTCAGACGAGGTTTGGGGGTCATGGGTCCTTTCAGGAAACGGGGTTCACGTTTTGAGGGCGCGACGAGCGAGAACCCGGTTCTCCAATTCCGGCAATTCGATTTCGGCCAGATCGCGCAACACGAGATGCGCCCCGGCCGCGCGCAACTCCGCCGCATTGCCTTCACGCGCGAGTCCGATGACGTAGGCAAACTCGCCCCGCACGCCGGCCGCGACTCCGGCCGCCGCGTCCTCCACCACCACCGTGCGCTCCGGCGCAACGCCGAGATCGCGACACGCCGCCACAAAAATGTCCGGCGCCGGTTTGCCCGCGAGACCGCGTTTTTCCGCCACCAGGCCATCGATCACGGCGGCAAAATGCCTCGCCGTGCCGGAACGTTCCAACACCAGCGCGGCGTTGCGACTCGACGTCGCCAGTCCGATGCGCACGCCGCGTTTTTCTAGCTCCGCGATGAACGCCAGCGTCGATTCAAAAACCCCCACGCCATCGGTCGCGATCAGGCGATTGAACAACACATTCTTGCGATTGCCCAACGCGCACACCGTGTCCTCGCCGGGCGCGTCATCCGTCGTGCCCCGCGGCAACACGACCCCGCGCGAGGCCAGCAGCGCCGCCACCCCGTCGTAGCGCGGACGCCCGTCGATGTGTTCGAGGTAATCCGCCGGAAATGAAAATGGCCGCAACTCCGGCCGCGCCGCCAGGTAGGCCTCGAACAATTCGCGCCACGCCCGCGCATGCACCTCGGCGGTGCGCGTCACCACCCCGTCCATGTCGAACACGACGGCATCGAAGGCGTTGGCGGATGAAGACGAAAAGGACATGGACAGGGGAGCCGCAAGAGGGCGTTCGCGCCGAGCAGGGGTTGACGACGATCGCGGCGCAGATTCGGCAAATGTGCGCTCGACGCACACCCGACCTGCGATTTACGTAAACTGCATCCGCGGCCTGTTTCGCGCCGCCGCGTTCGCCCCGCTTTTGTCGTGAGTTCCCCTGCCCCCAGTCTGCAATCGATCGCCACCGCCGTCGGCGTGACCAAGATGACCGTGTCGCTGGCGTTGCGCGATCATCCGCGCATCCCCCTCGCCACCCGCACCCGGATCAAAAAGGAAGCCGCCGCGCAGGGCTACAAACCCAACCCCGAGATCTCGCGTTTCCTCTCCGCCATCCGCAAAACCAAACCCGGCGACAACGGTCTGCCGCTGGCCTGCATCACCACCGGTCCCGCACCGGAAATCTGGCGCCAGCAATCGCCGACCGAAAACGCCTACTGGATCGGTGCCCAGGCCCGCGCCAAGGTTTACGGTTACTACGTCGAGGAGTTTTGGTTGGAGGAACCGCGCATGAGCGCACGCCGGCTCAGCGACATCCTGTGGAATCGCGGCATCAGCGGCGTGATCATTCCGCCGGTCCTGCGGGTGTTTTCCGAAACCAACCGCGAGGTGCGGCTCGATCTGAAATGGGAACGCTTCTGCGCCGTGACCATCGGCGATCCCCTCACCTCGCCCGAGCTCAATCGGGTCGTGCACGATCACTACACGTCGATCGTGACCGCCATGACGCGACTGATGGCGCTCGGGTATCGCCGGATCGGCCTGTGCCTGCCCGAGCACATGGACCTCACCGTCAATCAGCGCTGGCAGGCCGGCTACCGCGTCTTTCGCGCCAATCATCCGCTCGAACGCATCGACCCGCTCATTCGCCCGCATCTCACCGCCGACGATCTGCGCGCCTGGATAGACGCCAACCGCATCGACGCCGTCCTCTGCGCCGGCCACCACATGCCGCGCTTCTTCCGCGAGGCCGGCATCCGCATCGGCGTCGACGTCGGTTACGCCGACCTTGATCTCTATCCCAACGATCCTGAATACCGCGGCATCAGCGGCATTGTGCAGAACTCCGAAAT
The DNA here is from genome assembly GCA_966250925.1 of uncultured Opitutus sp. Classification (GTDB taxonomy): domain Bacteria; phylum Verrucomicrobiota; class Verrucomicrobiia; order Opitutales; family Opitutaceae; genus Actomonas. The sequence continues at coordinate 3,485 of CBINJL010000044.1, forward strand.
GCTCGGCATGGCCGCGGTCGACATGATCGTGTCCGGCCTGCAACGCAACCAGGCCGGCGTGCCCGAAGTGCCGTTCGTCACCCAGGTGCGCGGCAGTTGGGTCGACGGCAAATCCACCCCGCCGGTCAAACCCACCGCGAAAAAACGAGCGACGCGCAAACGCACCTGAAACCCGCACGGCGTGATACTGTCGCCCCTGGGAACGCCGAGCTCCGGCTCGGCCTGCGACACGCCTGCTTCCACCGGCCCGGGCCCCGGCACTCGCCGATAGACCCGCCGCCCCGGTGCGCGGATTGCTGTTTCCTGCCTCAACCCGACGGCGAAGCGGCGCTGCGCGCAATCTCTTCCGCCAGCCAGGCCTCCAGGCGCTCCGCATCCGCCGGGTCGAAATCCACGTGCTTCTGCTTGCGCACGCCCTGCTTGGAAAGATCGACCAGGAGCCCCGGCTTGAGGTTGTGACGCGCCAGGATGTGCAGCCCGCAATGCAATGGGCAACCGTCCAACATCACAATGGGACGCCCCGATTTGGCCGTGCGCACCAGCGGCTTCACGTCGCCACCCACGCCGGCCAGACACGACATTTCCGCCACTTCACGGCGATCCATCCGCAGCGCAAGGTGATTGGCCAGTTGCGCCGCACTGGAACAGCCCGAACACGAGTAGATCAAAGGCAATGGCGCCGCCGGCGCTTCGGACAGAACCGGTGATTTCGTATCCATAAATTAATTACTCATGGCATGTTCACCGGTTTCCCGGCAGGCGCGAAGGCGCGGAAACAACAACGTCTGTTCGCGGCAGACCTGTTCTTCCACCATCTCGGACAACGCATCAACCGCCGCACGCAATGCCTCCGCGGCTGCGCCGGACTCCGTCGAGATCGCGGTGCGGAACGCCTCCAGCCGCTCATGCAGACGTTCGTGCTCGTCCTGCGCCGCATCAACGTGATGCCGCGAGTGATTCTCCGCATCCAGCCAGGCCTGTTCGCGCGCAAGGTGCTGGCGCAGGAACCGGCTCAGGCTCCGCCACTCGACCGCCAGCACCGTGCCGCAGTCACCGATGCTCGCATCGACCGCAGCCAGTCCCTGCACGAGCGTTTCACGACGGGACTCCAGCACGTGCCGGGTGACTTCGGACAGGGTCACGGTTTTCCAAAACTGCGGGGAGATTTCGGCGATGAGTCGTGGTGCGGGCATGAGCGGTTCCTCAAACGGCCAGTGCCGCCAGCGCGCGCGGAAAGAGCACGTTGTTTTCCTTGTGCACATGCTGGTGCATGTCGGCCTCCAGCTGGCGCAGCGAATCGTAGAGGGCGCGGAAGGTGTTGCAGGCCCATTCCGGCGGCGTGAAGTCGTCGGTCAGCGCACGGAATTGCTCCAGCGCCGCGCCCGCCCCGTCGTGCTCTTCCTCCAATTGACCGAAGATGCCGCGCAATTCGTCGGGGGTGACACCCGCGCCTTCCGCCGAGCCGATCGCCCGCACCCGCGGAAACACAATGCGTTCCTCGTCGTGGGTGTGGTGCACGATCTCGGCCGCGAAGCCTTCGAACACACGGCGGATTTCGCGCAGGCGCGGCTCGTCGTCGCCATGCACCGCCGCGACCTTGCGGGTCATGAAATCGAGCCGCGGCAGTTCCTGGCGCAGGTAATCGTGATGCACCCGCTCGATGTGATCGCACAGCGCCGCCAGCGGCATCGTGTCGGGATTCCCTCCCGCGGTGTCGCCTCCGCCGTCCCCGCCCATCGCATCGAGCAGCGTCATCACGGTGTCGGGATCGAGTCCCTTTTCCCGGCATGCCTCGTCGAGCGGCCTCTTGCCGCCGCAACAGTAGTCGATGCGCAACTTTTCGAAAACGCGGGCGCGCGCCGGCACGGCACGCACCAATTCACCCACGGAAACTTCGGACGGAGAAACAGTCATGGTCGGAATGATTGAATCGACGGGATCACCCCGGCGACACCTCCACCGCACCACCTCGCCGCACCGCCCGCAAGCGACGTCCGCGCCCGGCTTGATCCAGATCAAGCCTTCACGACTTTTTGGTGCCGCGGCGGTTCTTCTCGATCCGCCGCCAGGCGCCGGCGCCAATAATTCGCCAGCAGTGAACCGGACACGTTCATCCAGGGACTGAACACCGCCGACGCCAGTCCGACCGTGGCGAGTTTGCCCATCGCCCCGGCCAGGCCCGACGCCATGCCGCCGTTTTGCAGACCCACTTCGATCGCCACCGTGCGCGCCGATTGTTCGTCGAGCCGGCACGCACGCGCTCCCCAATAGCCGAAGAGATAACCGGCGCCGTTGTGCAGCATCGCCACCACGATCAACGTGCCGCCCACCGCCAGCAGCGCATCACGCCCCGCCGCCGTGGTGATGAGCGTGAAATACACGATGCCGGCCATCGATAGCAGCGGCATCAACCGCTCAATCCGCGGCCAGGCTTTGGTCAGCGCATGAAAACTCGCCCCGACTGCCACCGCGCCGCCGAGGAAACCGAGCAGCTCCACCACCAGCGCCGCCCCTTCCGGCAATCCCATGCGCCAAGCCGTCGCCCGCGTCACGAAGAGCAGCACCGCCAACGCGCCGCCGATGACCTGCGCCCACGCGACTTTGATCTGCGCCGCCCGCGACGCGTGTTTCAGATAATCGTGCAGCAGTGCCGCGCCGATCGGCACCACCACGATCTTCACAATCTGCACCATCATCGCCACGAAGCTCACTTCCACCAATTCGCCCGCCAGCAGCTTCATCCACAACGGCGTCATCACCGGCGCCAGCAGCGTCGCCACCGCCGTCGCCGTGATGGACAACGCCAGATTCGCCCCGGCGATGTAGCACATCACATTCGACGCCAATCCGCTCGAACACGCACCGATCAAAATCACCCCGGCGGCGATTTCCGGCGGCAGCGCAAACACCCGCGTCAACAGCCAGCCGGTGAGCGGCATGATCAAAAACTGACACCCCACCGCCACCGCCACACCCCACGGCATTTTCATCACGCCGGCAAAATCCCGCAGACTCATCTGCGTGCCCATGCCAAACATCACCGCCTGCACCACCAGCAACACCAGCCACGGATGCCGCAGATCGAGCCCACCCCAGGTTTGAAACGCCTGCGGGTAAATCATCGCCGCCACCACCGCCGTGATGATCCACGCCGTGTAACGATAACTCGCTGCCGCCCGCACCGCCGCCAACCCGATCGCCAGCCCGACCGCGCCCACCACCGCCGCCGGCATCCACAGCGCGGGCAGCGCCAACGCCACGCCGACACACGTTGCCACCAGACCGACCACGCCGGCCCACAAAAACAGTCTTGGGGTAGTCATGAAAATGGAAATGCGGGCGCCCAGCCCGCCGCCTACATCACCTTCGCGAGGTATTCGATCGCGAGACGCGGACTGGACAGGATCGGCACCACCCGCGCCTCCGCCGGCAACGCGTCCACCACCCGCGCCATCGACGCCTGCGCCAGCACCACCACGTCAACGGCGGTGCTCAATTCCCGCAGCGCCGCCGTCACGATCGCGTCGTGCTTGGCCGCATCGCCCGCCATCAGCGCCTCAAACGCGCCTTCACACAAACGCGTCGTCAGCGTGATCTCCGCGTCCACCGCCTCCGCCCGCCGCCGCACCAGATCGGCCGTGGGCTCCAGCGTGGTTGGCAGCGTTGCAATCACCCCGATATCTCGGCCTGTCGCCACCGCCCAATCCGCCATCGGTTGATCCACGCGCAGCACCGGCACGCCGACAAACGGCGCCGACGCCTCCACCGCCGGCCCGATCGACGAACAGGTCACCAACACCTGATCGGCCCCACCCGCTTCGGCTGACTCGATGTAGGCGCCGACGCGGCGCGCGATGTCGGCCGTGAGCGCGCCTTTGCGGCCAATGGCTTTCACCAGGCTGTCATCAACGATGTTAAAAGTGTCCACCGCCGGCAGCAGTTCGCGGCAGAGTTGCTGAAAAACCGGCACCAAAGTCGCCGAGGTGTGAACGAGCGCGAGAGTTTTACGTGACATGATTTTTATAAGATGAATTGGGCCCACGGAACACACGGACTACACGGAAGAATCCCACCATGGTTCTCATCATTCCGCGTGTTCTGTGTGTTCCGTGGGCCATAAATCTTTAAATCCGGCCGCGCTGCACCGCGCCGAAAAAATCCGGCGCGCCGACCTGGCCGCCTTTGAAAGCGATTTCCAAATCCGACATCGGCAGCCCCGCACCTTCCGCCCGACACAACGGCGCGCCAGGTGCCAGCGGCGCGATCATGCGCAGGCTTTCGATGCCCAGCGCCCGCCCCGCATAACTCGACGTATCGCCGCCCGCCACCAACAGACGCCGCACACCTGTCGCAGCCAATGCTTCGCGGGCAAGATTCCCCAAAGCCATTCCCACCGTTTCCGCCGGCACCGGTGTAGTTGATCGCTGAATACCGGTGGCGACTGCTACGGAACGGCCGACGCGCAGACTCGCGATCACCGCCGGCAACGTCGCTGCGATCGCCGCGGCGTCCGGCGCGACCGCCTGCACTTCAAATCCATTCGCCGCCGCCCAGGACAACTGTTCCGCCGTCACCGGCGAACAGCTCCCGGCGATCACCAGTAGCGGCGCGGCCGGCCCCGGATCGCGCCACTCCGGTGCCGTGCCCTCTCCTGCCAGCGCCGCGCCGACCGCCGAGGAACCGACTGTAAACCACGGCGCCGTTGCCCGCGCCTCGATCCACGCCCCAGCCGTGCGCAGATGCGCTGCGGTCAATCCGTCGAACACCACCACCGCCATTGCTTCATCGGCGAGCAGCCGGTCCAGCGCCGCGTCCGCGCCGGCATCCAGCGCCAGCACATCGATCAGCCCACTCTTGAGCGAAGTCTGCGCGGCGAGGTGCTTCCGCAAGTCCGCTTCCGCCATCGGCGTCACCGGATGATTTTGCAGCGCCGGATGCCGGTCGAGCCGATGGATCGCGCCGGCGCTGCCAATCCCGAAGCGGGCAAAAAGCTGACCGAACACCACGTAGCGTCCCAGCGCCGGCGTGCCCACCAGCAATGGCACCCAACGTTGCGAAAACACCTCGCGACCGATTTCGATCGCCCGGCCAATGCTCCCGATCGTCGGCGACGAATCGAAGGTGGAGCACACCTTGTAATGCACGTGGCGCGGCTGCAGTGCGCGCAACGCCGTCAACGCCGGCCGCAGGACCGCTTCCATTTCCACCGGCGGCAGCGAACGCGTGAGCCCGGCGATGCCAATCGCATCCAACGGCTCGGCGCGGTCCGCGAGTTGCGCAACGGTTGGCGCTTCAAGAAAAAGTGCCGTCCGCAAACCCGCCTGCGTCAGCGATTCCAGCGCATCGGTCGACCCGGTGAAATCGTCACCGAAAAACGCGAGCCGCAGCGATGGGGACGCCGTCTTCATTTGCCGCCAAACTTTGCCAGTGACTGCGCCAGTTCCGGATAACGCGCCACGGCGCCGGCCACATCGAGCCCTTCGACCGCCGCCTGCCACCAGGTTTGCAACGCGCGCACACCTGCCGCCGGCCCCGCCGGATGCGCCTGGATGCCGCCGCCGGCCATGTAGAGCAGATCCACCGTCTGCGTGCGCCGCCAGGTTTCCGGCGCTTGTCCCCCCCACTGACCCGACGACACCACCGGCAGCACCGGCTTGCCCAAAGGATCGGCGTCGAGGCACGCCGCGATCGACGCGACCACGGAATCATCCGGCTCCCAAAACTTATTGGCGATGCCGTTGACGTGGAGCTGATCCACCCCGGCCAGTCGCCAATACTTTTGATAGGCCGCGAATCCCATGCCCCACAGCGGATGCCGGTTCAACATGCCCCAGCCGTTTCGATGGCCGTGAATCGCCAGTGCGCCGCGATCGCAGATCGCCTTGCCTGCGGTCAAGCCGACGCTGTTGAGGCTGATCATCGCGCAGGTGCCGCCGGCCGCGACAACCTTATCGTAGTGACACTGCATGGCGTCGAACTCGTCGGTAATGTTGAACGCATACATCGGCTTGCGGCCGGTGCGGTCGGCATATGCGTTGATCTCGGCCATGATCGCATCGACCCGCGCGTCGAAGGGCGCATGCGGCGGATTCGCCATCAGTTCGTCGTCCTTCAGAAAATCGATGCCGGCGTCGATCAACTCGCGCACCATCGCCGCCGTCTGCGCGGGCGTGAGGCCGATGCTCGGTTTGATGATCGTGCCGATCAACGGCCGCGCCTGCACGCCGGTGAGTTCACGACAGCCGGGGATACCGAAAAGCGGACCACGAAACGCCGCGGCAAAACTCGGCGGCACGGTGAAATCGAGCAGCTTCAGACCGGAAAACTGGGCGATCTCGTAGAGGTTACCCTGCAATGTCGACATCAGCGTCGGTAGATTCGGCCCGAAGTTTTCCACCGGCCACGAGACTCCGATGCGGGCGCGATGATAACCCGCCGCCGCCGGCCGTCCGGTCGGCAGCGACGGCGAGGGAACTGTATCCAAAGTTTCGATATGCTCGACACGGGCAGCAAACCGTTCGCGCAACTCCGCCGTCTCGCCCGGCACGGCGACAAAGGTGCCGGAAGATTGCTCGCCAGCCAACACCGCCGCCGCCCACGCCGGCTCATGCGGAGTTTCGATCAGATAGGTGGCGGTAATGCGTTCCATACGGCGAGTCGAATAGTCAGTTTTTAACCACGGATAAATACGGATGGACACAGATACTCGGCGACCGCTTCATCCGGTTTCGCCTAGGGGCGCACCTCGGGTGCGCCCGCGTCGCGTCAGCCCATAAAAGACCACCCAGCACCGAGAGGCATGGGCGGGCGCGGACAAGCCACGCCCCTACCTTAGCTTTCGTGTGTTTCGTGGTTTCCTTCACTTCCGTGTTTTCCGTGTGTTCCGTGGGCCACCCCACTCCCCACCTCACCTCACCGCAGCGGCACCCACACGCTCATCTCGGTGTCGCCGCGGTTGCCCCAGGCGTAATACGGCACAAAGGTCAGCGCGACCGGCTCGCGGCGCGGGGCGGTCACTTCGCGGTAGAGTTGTCCATCCTGCCACTGCGGCTGAATCAGGTGCTCACCCGGCAGGGTCAGTGTCATCACCTGCGCGCCCGCGATGGTGGCGGCTGCAATCTTCGGCTCGGCCTCGAGCGCACGCAGGGTCAGCGCGACATCGTCGAGTTTCACGCCCTCGGGCAGGTCATTCGATTCGAGACAATACACCAACGGTCCGTAACGCACAGCGACCTGGTTGCGGGCTTCCTCCACC
>CBINJL010000045.1:0-10693 GCA_966250925.1 uncultured Opitutus sp.
CGGGAGCGAGGAAGGGCGCGCTGCACGGCGTGGCGACGACGGTGGCGAGCACACCGGTGAAGAAGGTGCCGGTGAGGCCGTCCTTGGCCTGGAGTTTGGCGCCGACACCGGTGGCCCCGAGGCCGAACTCGAACACGCCGCTCATCGCCAGCGCGAACACCAGCATAACGGCGGCGAGCACAAACACGAACGGCGCGGACTGCAGTTGGAAGCCCCAGCCGAGTTGATCGCCGCCGGCGCGCAGGATGGCCAGCAGCCCCGCCAGCGCCCAGAACGACGCCAGCACGCCGAGGGCAAACATCCAGCCGTGGGCGGCGACTTTGCGGCGGTCGGCGCCGGCCTGATTGACGAACCCAAGAATCTTGATGCCGAGCACCGGAAACACGCAGGGCATGAGGTTGAGGATAAGTCCGCCGACGAAGGCGAGGCCGAGCGTGCCGACGAGTCCGGCGGTCGATCCGCCGGCTGCGGTCGTCGTCGCAGTTGCGTTGCTTCCGCTGTTGCTGTTGCCGTTCGCGTTGGCCGTGCCAGTGCCGTCGCCCAACACGACGTCGACGGCGAGACCGTTGCCCGCGCCGTTTTCGCCCCAACTGCCTTCCTGGCGCAGCGTGCCGATCAGGCGGGTGCCGTCGCCTTCGTAAAATTCCGAAACGGGCAATTGCAGCACGACGCGATCAGCGGTCGATTCGATAACTTGTTGCGGCTGGTCGTAGGCCACCAGCGCATCGGTGGCGAAGAACCACGGCGATGCGGGCGCGGTGTCGCCGGGCGGATTGGCGATCGTAAGCGTAATGGTATTGCCGGAACGTTGGGCGGAAATCGTCGCGTCGGTCGGCGGCGCCGGCCACGCGGCGACCGCGGCCCGCACGGCGGCGCCGTTGTTGGCGTGCGGCCCGGGCGCGGACTCCGCGGTGACGACCGGCAGGGTGAGTTCGAAGGGGGCGTCGCCGGGGATGCAGACATCGGCGCACATCAACCAATCGGCGTGGCCCTTCAACGTGACTTGGGTGCCGGGCGCGAGATCGGCGGGCGGCGTGAGCGTCACCGGTAGGTAGGCGATGTTCTCATAACCGTTGCCCGTGATGGTGCCGTGTTTGTCGCGAATGACCTGCGGGGTGGGCCACTGGATTTCGCCGGCGGTCCAGCCCTCCGGCAGTTCCCACGCGATCGACGTCGGGTAACCCGTGCCGGCGTTGATCCAGTAGGTGTGCCAGTGCGGCTCGTGCTGCAGGCGGAGCGCGAGGGTCAGCGGTTGGCCGGGGCGCACTCCGGCATCGGCTGACACCAGCGACGCCTGCACCTGGGCGAACCCGCCGAGGGCGGAGGTGAGAAAGGCACTGAAAACCGCGAAGCCGCGAAGAAAAGACATCATGACGAAAACAGGCTGAAGATTTCCGGAAGAGGCGCAACTGGCAGGAATTGTTCCCGCGTGGCGGACATGTTGTCCGTTCAACTCCCCGATCCGAGGGCAGCAGGGACTTGCATGGACCGCGCGGGATGGTAGCCAAGAAGGAGCATGCAAACGCGCCCTCTCGGGAAAATCGGCCGCAAGGTCGGCGAAATCGGACTCGGCACCTGGCAACTGGGGGCGAATTGGGGGGAGGTTTCCGAAGACGACGCGCTCGCCACGCTGCGCACGGCCTATGACGGCGGGGTGACGTTTTTTGACACCGCCGATGTTTATGGGGCCGGCCGCAGCGAATCGATCATCGGCGAGTTTCTCAACCAGACCGACGGCGCGGAGGACGACGTGTTTGTCGCCACCAAACTCGGTCGCGGCAGCGAGCCGGGTTGGCCGGAAAACTTCACCCGCAAATGGGTGCGGCAGCACACGGAGGAGTCGTTGGAGCGCCTCGACGTCGATGCGCTCGACCTGACCCAACTGCATTGCGTGCCGACCGATGTGCTCAAGCGCGGCGAGTTGTTCGGTTGGTTGGACGAGCTGGTCGACGACGGCAAAATCCAGGCCTACGGCGCCAGCGTTGAGTCGATGGAGGAGGCATTGTTCTGCATCGAAAACGGGCGAGTGTCGTCGCTGCAGATCATCTTCAACGTCCTGCGGCAGAAACCGATCGACGTGTTGTTTGAGAAGGCCAAGACGGCGGGCGTGGCGCTCATCGTGCGACTGCCGCTGGCGAGCGGATTGCTGGGCGGCCGGATGTCGAAATACACCCAGTTCGCGGCCGACGATCATCGGAACTTCAACCGCGACGGCCAGGCCTTCAACGTCGGCGAAACGTTTTCCGGTCTGCCCTTCGAGACCGGCATCGAAATCGTCGACGCGCTGCGGCCGCTGGTGCCCGAAGGCATGAGCATGGCGGATTTTGCGCTGCGGTGGATTCTCGACCACGACGCCGTCAGCGTGGTGATTCCCGGTGCGCGCAATCCCGCCCAGGTGCAGGCGAACCTGCGCGCCGCCGAGTTGCCCCCGCTCGATTTCGCACTGCACGCGAAGCTCGCGGAGTTCTACGCGACCGAGGTCGCCGCGCACATCCGCGGCCCGTATTGAGGAATCGGATACGAGCGCACGTCAGGTGCGCCCGCGCACGATGCCGCTGGCTTTGGTAGGGGCGCACGTCACGTGCGCCCGCGCTGCGTCAGCCCTCCGTTCACGACGGTCGCGGAAGCGTAACGTGCCCGCGTGGCGCTCACCTTGACGCGAGTCAGGCGCTGCGTCCGCTCGAACAGTTGGCGGCTTATCAACAGGGCGCGGTGGCGGATGCCGCGCAGATTTTCGCGATCGGGAATCACCAGATCGGGCGTTGCACTGAACGCACCGGTGCGCGCACCGCGGCCTGGTCGTGTCCCGAAGGCGAGCTGCTCATTCATCTCAACGTCGGCATCGTCAGCGACGGCTGGTTGTATTGCACGCATTCGAATTATCCCGGCGTGCCCAACCTGAGTTCGGTGGAGATCTGGGACACGACCACGCTCGAACATGTCGACTCGCACAGTTTCGACCGGGCGGGTTACGCTGCCCTGATGGGATTCAGCATCACGTCGCCTTTCGCTGCGACAGGTGGGCGATCATCAGGGTGAAGAAACACAGCACCAGATTCTGCATCGGCAACTGCAGCGGCACGGGCAGACTGTAGATCAGCAGCACGGTCGGGGCCCAGACGCCGAAGTTGGCGATGATGATCGGCAGGAGGTCGCGGGCATACCAGTCGGCGCGGCGCATCCGCGCCCACACCGGCGCGAACCGATAGCCGTGTTCAATAACCTGATACACGATCCACATGCCCGGCACGGCCCAGAACGGACAATAGACGAACTGATCCAGCGCCGATTTGAGCAACACCGTGCGCAGGGTCGGTTCCGTGCCGAGCCAGGCCGCGAGGCCGGCATAGACGAGGTGCACTTCGAGCCCTTTGAACGCCCAGAAGGCGACCAGGCCGGCGCCCTGACGGATGTCGTAACGATGCCGCGTCGCCGGCAGCACTCGCAGATAAAGCCACGGAATCAGCCCCCCGAACAGGGCGGTGGCGGCCATGCTGTAGATCACGCCGAGTTGCTCGCGCCACGCGGTGAGTCCGCGCAGTGCCGCGGAAACGCCCGGCGTAAAATAGTATCCCAGCACCAGTGCGAGCGCCACAACCTGCAACACCAGCCCGGGCACCAGATTGGCCCGCGCCCCGTCGAGCCCGGCCCGCCACGGCGACGGAACGCGGACGGCGGTCGCGGAGGCTTTGGGGTCGGAGAACGAGTTGGCCATAATGCCTCGCGCGGCGTGCGGCTACTGCGGGCGCGGGAGCGCGGCGTCGAGGGCGGCGATGAGGTCGGCGGTGGGCTCGATGCCGACGGAGAGGCGCAGGAGTTCGGGGTCGATGCCATTGGCCGCAAGTTCGGCCCGGCCTTCCTCGCTGGAGACGAGATCGTAGTGCGCGAGGTAAATGAATGGGCAGAGCAGGGTGGTTTTCATGCCGAAGCTCGGGCCTTTGGCACAGGTGAGCCGGTCGTAGAATTCGGCCAGGGAGCCGCGCACGGTGAAACTGATGATGCTGCCGACGTGGGTTTCGCTGCGGGCGATGGCGAGGTAGTTTTCGCGCGATCCGGGTTGCAGCGGCCAATACAGTTCACGCACGCCGGGATGGTTGCGCAGGAACTCGGTCACGGCGACGGCGTTGGCGTTGGTGCGGGCAATGACCTCGGCGTAGTCACCGATCTCGGCGGCGAGACGCGCGAGGTCGCGATGATAAATCGGATCGGTGCGTCGGGCGATGCGTTGACGCAACCAGTCGGCATCGGGCCCGGCGGGATTGATGACGGACACGCCGGCGATGACATCGCCTTCGGAGGCGGCATACTTGGTGAGGCTGGAGACCACGACGTCGGCGTAAGGGAGAACGTTGACGTTGAGCGGGGAAACCAGCGACGGGTCGATGACGAGCCGGCCGTCATGGCGGCGCACCAGCTCGGAGAGGGCGGCGAAATCCGCAGTCTGGACGAGCGGATTGGTGGGCGCCTCGGTAACGATGCCGGCGAAGCGGGCGCCGGCGTCGCGAATGGCGGCGGCGACGGCGGACAGGTCGGAAGCGTCGCGCAACGAAATGTAATCCGCCGGCACGCGGCTGAAGCGGCGCAGTTGTTCGATGGTGTCGAGGTAGAGCCAGCCGAGCTGAATCCACACCGTGCGGCCGCGCGAGGCCTGCAGGTCGGCGAGCGAGCGCCAGGTGGCGTGGAAGGCGTTCATGCCGCACGGCGCGAGCACGATGTCGTTGCGGGCGGTGCCGGGGAAGGCGGCGCGCAACGTGTCGACGACGGTGCCGAGCGCGTTGGTGGTTTGCGTCGGCTCGGGTTCGGCGCGGGGCAACAGGCCGTAGCCGACGAGACGGTCCTCGGCCTCGCGCGAGCTGAGGAAGCCGCCGATGTTTTGCAGGTAGCGCTTGGTGCGGTTGAAGAGGTCGGGATCGTCCGGGTGGGCGACGCCGTGCAGGCCTTCGTGTTCGATCCGGACGAGGTGGGCCGCGCCCATTTCCTCGGCCAGTGCGTCGGCCATGCGCGCGGAACAGGTCAGCCAGACCTCATGATCGTCGAGTTGACGGGCGGCGGCGACATGGGCGGCGAGTTGACGGTTGTAGGCATGAACCACAAAACGCGGGTAACCGCTGGCCAGATGCTGCACGATTTCCGGATCGCGTTCCTCGTAGCCGATAACGGAGCGCATGGTCGGCAAGCTGCACGACACCGCGTGAGTGCGGTTGGGAATGGGTTGGCCGAGAGGAATCTGAGCAAAGGCGGTCATCGGGGGACGAAGGATCACGATGCCCTTAACGGTCTATCGCGGGCAAATCCCAAAAATCTCCACGGCGTGGCCGCGGGATTCAGGCCGCGCGCGGGAAGGTCAGGGCAACCGTCACCCCGCGACGGGGCCGGTTGTCGAGTTGCCAGGAGGCGCCGACCGTTTCGGCCAGACGTTCGGCAAGACGCAGGCCGTAACCACCGGTGGCCGGTGCGGCGTGAGCAAGTCCGTCGAGGGTGGCGGCGGGAATGCCGTTGCCAAAATCGGTGATGGCGAGCCGGAAGCCGCCCTCCGGCGTGGCGGCCAGGACGATGTCGATGGGCTCGGTGGAGATGGAGTAGCGGCAGGCATTGTCCACCACCTCGGCCACGATCTTGGCCAGGTATTCGCGGACGACGGGCGCGACGATGCGTTCCAATTGCCAGCGAATGTTCTGGGTGCGGTGATGCCGGCGCACGACGGGCTCGGCGGCATGGCGCACCAAGGCATCGAGGGCGACCGGTGGTCCAGGGGGAGGCGGAGGCGTGCCGGCTTCGAGGCGGGTGAACAGCACGAAGTTTTCGAAACGGCGATTGAGCGTATCCGCGCTGTTGTGAATGGCGCGGGCCATGTCCTCGACATCAGACGCGGGCATGAGCTTGGCGTCGACTTCGAGGACGGAGGCGCAGCCGATGATCTCGTGCAGGGGCTCGATCAGGCTGGCCGGGAGGAGCGCACCAAGATTGCGGCGCAGCTCGGCGAGTTGATCGGCGGCGCCGGCGCGGCCGCGGGCGCGGGCGAGGTGTTTTTCAACCAACGTGAGCAGTTCGATACAGTCGAAAGGTTTGGGCACGTAGTCGTCGGCACCGGCGTCCATGCCCTTGCGCATGTCGGGCAGGTCGGCGTCGCCCGTCATGAGAATCACCGGTGTGTCCTCGAGTCCGGGGGTGCGGCGCAGCTCCGCCACGGCGGCGTGGCCGTCGAGTCCGGGCATGCGGATGTCGGACAGGATGAGATCAGGCCGGTGGGCGCGGGCGAGACGCAGGCCCTGTTGCCCGTCGCTGGCGGTAAGCACCCGGAAGCCGTGATGGGCAAACAGCTCCTGCAGCAGTTTGCGCAGGGTGGCATCGTCATCGATCAGCAGCAGGGTGCTCGTGCTCATGGCGGCAATGTGAAACCGGGCGCGGGCTGCGGAGCAATAAGCGAACTTAGGGCAGCGGGCGGAAAATCCGCGCAATTGATCACGGCGAAACGCCCGGTGGCGGTCGAAATCAGGTCGGGAAACCGGCTGTGGTTGCGAAGGGAGGTTGAAAATTCGGCGGCGACCGTGAGCATGCGCCGCGATGAAATTGGTTTCCTGGAATGTGAACGGGCTGCGCGCTGTGTTGAAAAAGGATTTCGCCGATTACTTCGCCGCGACCGCGCCTGACGTGCTTTGTCTGCAGGAGACCAAGTGTCACCCGGGCGACGTGGCCCACGTCGAGTGGCCGACCGGTTACACGGCCTATTTCAGCGCGGCTAAAAAGAAGGGTTACAGCGGCACTGCCGTCTTCACGCGGATCAAGCCGCTCGACGTGCGCGAAGGTCTCGGCATCGAGGAGCACGATCAGGAAGGGCGCACACTGACGCTCGAATTCGACGAATTTTTTCTCGTCAATGTCTATGTGCCCAACGCCCAGCACGGACTCGTGCGGCTGCCGTATCGGCAACGCTGGGACACGGAATTCTGCGCCTATCTGAAGGCGTTGGAGCAAAAGAAACCGGTGGTCTTCTGCGGCGATCTCAATGTGGCTCACAAGGAAATCGACCTGGCCCGGCCGAAGGAAAACGTGGGCAATCCCGGCTTCACCCTGGAGGAGCGGGCCGGCTTCGACCGCTTTCTTGATCGGGGGTTTCTCGACACGTTCCGCGAGTTCGAGCCGGGCCCCGGGCATTACTCCTGGTGGACCTACCGGGCCGGGGCGCGCGGGCGCAACATCGGGTGGCGTATCGACTATTTCCTTACATCGGCCGCGCTCCGGCCGCAGTTGAAAAAAGCCTGGATCAGTCCCGAAGTGATGGGCAGCGACCATTGCCCCGTTGGTTTGCAACTCAAATGACCGCCTCGAAAACGCCCCGTAAAATCGTCCGCAAGAAAACCGTCGCTCCGGCGACCCCGCCGCCGACCACATCGGAATGGGTGCGTCTCGCGCCGTCCCTGGTGCACGGCACCGGCCTCTATGCGGCCAAAGCCATTCCCAAGGGCACGAAGGTCATCGAGTATGTCGGCGAAAAGATCACCAAGGCGGAATCGAATCGTCGCGAGGAAACGCGTTTGGCCCGACAGGAAGCGGGCGACGACGGCTGCGTTTACCTTTTCGAGCTCAACCAGCGCTACGATCTCGATGGCGATGTGAGCTGGAACACGGCGCGGTTGATCAACCACTCCTGCGCACCGAACTGCGAAACGGAAAACGAACGCGGCCACATCTGGATCAGCGCGAAGCGCAACATCGCGGAAGGCGAGGAACTCAACTACGACTACGGTTTCGACTGGGAAAACTGGCGTGATCACCCCTGTCGCTGCGGAGCCGAAAACTGTTTCGGCTACATCGTGAAGAAGACGCAGTGGCCCAAGGTGCGCCGCGTATTGGCGGAAGAGGCGGCCAAGTGGAAAGCGGCGCGCGCCGCAAAACCCTCGCGCAAAAAGTAGGCGCGATGACCACGACCGAAGCGCTCAAGAGTCTGATGATGCGCCGGCCGGGCGTCGGGCTGGCGGTGGCGGAAAGTCTCACCGCCGGTCAGGTGCAGGCGCTTATCGGAGCGATTTCAGGGGCGTCGACGTATTTTCGCGGCGGCATCACCGCCTATACCTTGGAGCAAAAGGTGCGGCATCTCGGCGTCGACCGCGATGCCGCGGCGGCATGCAACTGCGTGAGCGAAGCGGTGGCGCGGCAGATGGCGCGCGGCGCTGCGGTGCTGTTTGCCGCCGATATCACGCTGGCGACCACCGGCTATGCCGAGCCGTCGCCGGTGGATGGCGTTGAAATTCCGTTTGCCTGGTGGGCGGTGGTGGTGCGCACGCCGGCCGGAGACTGGAGCGAGCGGGCCGGCCGGGTGGTGTGTCCGGAAATGACGCGGACGGAGGTGCAGCACGCGGTCGCCGATGCGGCGCTGGCGGCGCTGGTCGAATTTCTATCGGCGGAGCAGGCGAGCAGCGCGGGCTGAAGCACCGCACTACGCAGTGCGATCACTGCGTGATCCGGGTCACGAATTGGCGCAGCGGGGCGACTTCGGGCTGCGGTTGAACCCAGTCGCCCTGAAGGATTTCCGGCAGGGTGTAGCGGGTTTCGTAAAAGGAGCGGTTGGCGTCGTTGTTGGCCGAGATCCAGCCGGTCTTGACGGTGGCACCGGCGTAGAGGCCCTTCTTCTTGGTGTAAACGAGCACCGGGGTGGCGAGGATGTCGCGGTTGACGTTGTTGGCCTCGGCGGCGCGCGGTCCGGCGACGGCGACGGCGTCGACACCGAAGTTGACCCGGCTCTTGTAGAGACGGCGGGCGATCTCGGGATCGTTGAGCACATAGACCGTCTCGACGGCATTGGCACCGACCTGCAGGCCGAAGCTGGCCTCGCCGGCGCTGAGGAAGGCGGGCAGGCTCCACGAGCCATCGGTGCGGCGGGCGAGGATGACGCCGTAGCCGTCCTTCACCCCGAAGAAGAAGCCGGCCTTGAACTGGTTGGTGATGACGAGCGCGGCGGCGTTTTGCAGGACCTCGGGCGGGATGGCCGTTTCGGGATTGGATTGGAACTCGCGCAGGATGGCCTCGCACGATTCGACGCGCGTCACGTATTCGGAGCGCGGGATCGTGCGTTGGGCGGAGACGGTGACCGTCGCGGCCAAAGCGAGCAGGGCGAGGGAGAGAAAACGCTTCATATCTTGTCGAACTGGTAACGGACTATGCACGGGCGGCCCGGTTTGGAAATTACGAATTGAGTCGGGGATTTCCCCATCTCAGACGCCGATTGTGGAAAAAAGATTCAATCCAAATCCCGCGCGGCCAAATCCTCCTCGTCCCAGCCGAAATAATGACCGAGTTCGTGCAGGTAGGTGATGTGGACCTCGTCGAGAAAAGTTTCGTGGTCGCCTTCGGCAAATTCCCAGAGATTGCCGAGAAAGAGCAGAATCTGGCTGGGCAAATCATTCCGATCACCGGTGGCATCGCCGTGGGGCGGACCGACGAACAGGCCGAGGATGTCGGGTTCGAATTCGTCGCCAAGAATGTCGTCGGTCGGCCGGTCATGGTAGAGCACAGGGATGCGTTGTGCGTGCTGGCGCAGTTCGGGCGGCAGTTCGGCGAGGGTGTGGGCGACCTCTTCGGCGGCGAGCGCCTGGCGTTGGGCGTGAGTCATGGCGGGAGGTGACGCAAAGTCGGCGGACGACCGTTACAAACGGAGTTCTGTGATCTGATTGCGAACGCGAAACGAGACCTTCATGGCTGTTCCTTACCTGCAGGCTTCACTGCGGGTAATATCAACCTACTCCCTCATACTATGAAAGTGTCGCGTTTCTATAGTGCGGCCCTCCTCACGCTTGCTCTCAGTGTCGCTGGTGCAGGCGTTTCTCAGGCGCAAACCGCCTCGGCGTCTCCGGCCAAGCCCCGGCGGATTCAGGTGCTCACCCAGGAACTGGGTCTTAACCCTGCTCAAGTGGCGTCCGTCGGCGCACTGCTCGACGCCCGTTCGGATGCGCTCAAGCAAATCCGGCTCGACGACAGCAAGGACGCGGATGCCAAGAAGAAGGCGACCGCCGCAGTGATGAAAGACTACGGCGCCAAGATCCGGGCTGAATTGAATACCGAGCAAAAAGCCGCCTACGCCGAGCTCATCAAGCGCGAGGCCGCGGGAAACTGATTCAGCAGTTTCCAAGGACCGGGTTGAGAGCCGTCGGCGTGTCCGGCGGCTTTCTTATTTGGCGAGATCACGGGTTGTTTTCGCCGGCGAGGAAGTTCATTCGTCGTCGGATATGGCTGACGACTTCAGGATCGCGGTGATTGGCGGTGGGGCGGCGGGATTTTTCGCCGCGATCCGGGCGGCGGAAATGAATCCGGCCGCGCGGGTGATGTTGCTCGAAGCCACGGCTCATGTGCTGGCCAAGGTGCGCATTTCCGGCGGTGGGCGGTGCAACACCACGCACGCCTGTTTCGAGCCGCGTGAATTGGTGAAACGTTATCCGCGGGGCAGTCGCGAGCTGATCGGGCCGTTCAATCGCTTCGGCCCGCGCGATACGGTGGCGTGGTATGCGGCGCGCGGCGTCGAGCTCAAGACCGAGGCCGATGGGCGCATGTTTCCGGTGACGGACGATTCGGGCACCATTGTCGACTGCCTGCAGCGGGCGGCGGCGGAGCGAGCGGTGGCGGTGCGGTTGCGCACGCCGGTGCGCGAGCTCGCGCGGGATGAGAGCACCCGGGGGAGCTTCGTGCTGACGCTGGGGGA
>CBINJL010000046.1:0-10672 GCA_966250925.1 uncultured Opitutus sp.
CCCTGCAGGCCGGTGACGATGGCGGCGCCAAGTTCGCCCATGAGGAACGGGTCCGCGCCAAATGTTTCCATGCCGCGACCCCACCGCTGGTCGCGGAAAATGTTGATGTTGGGCGTCCAGAACGTGAGGCCCTGATAACGTCCGCGGCGACCGGCGCGCACGGCGGCGTGGTGCTTGGCCCGGGCTTCGTCGGAAATGACGGTGGCAACTTCGCGCACGAGGTCGCGATTGAAGGTGGCGCCGAGGCCGATGGGTTGAGGGAAGATGGTGGCACGCCCATTGCGGCCGATGCCGTGGCAGGCCTCGTTCCACCAATCGTATTCCGGCACGCCGAGACGCTCGATGGCGCGATTCTCGTGGAGCAGTTGATTGATTTTTTCCTCCAGCGTGAGGCGGGAGAGCAGATCCTCGATACGTTCGGAAACGGGTCGGCGGGAATCCTGAAAGGGGTGCATGGATGGGGAGAAGGCGGCGACGGCGACCGAGGTGAATCGGTTTTGGCGTGGCGCCGAGCGTGGGTAGGCGGCGCGAATCCCGGGGTGGATGAGCGCCGAGCCGTCATGCATGGCGCAATCCCGGGCGTCCGCCATGGGAACGGGAGTCTAACTGTTGTTGCGCAACGGGTCGTGGCGGGGCGAAGCGATGCGGTGACTCGCGCTGAGCTGGAGTGATCTTTTTCAACCGCGAAGAAACGCGAAGTCACACGAGTGGACATGAACCCACCCCGGCGGAGTCGGAGCCAGATAGCCTCCAGTCTTTCCGTCGCGCGTAAAACCGGAAGGCAGTCACTTACGACACCACTCCGCCGCAATCCACGCTTTCGCCTCCGGCTCAAGCGCGGCTACCCACTCCGCCGCACATACACACACCGCTCGCGCACTCCGCCCGTTTCCGTAGCTGCGTTGGAGCGCAGCGACAACGTGGCCCCGTCTGCCTCTGCGTTCTCCGGCTTCTCGCCCCACAGCTCACCCCAACCCAAACCCTGTCTCTGCAATTCGTGGCTCTTCGGGTGCCTTCGTGGTTTTGCGACGGCGTCCTTGCGGTTCGGATTCCGGTCCGATGCGGGGCGCGATGCGCGTGCGGGCGACGCGTCACCAGTTGCGGATCAAGTCGCGCACGAGCTGGCCGGAGACGGTGAGGTCATCGTCGCTCCAGCCGGCGACCGCCGTGACCTCGGGTCGCAGGATGGCGGCGCCTTCGGCCTTGTTGGCGACGGACCAATTCAAGTGGCTGAGCTGGTGTTCGCGGAGGAAGGCCATCCAGGCGTCAACCGACTCGCGGTCGACCGCGCCGTCACCGTTGGCGTTGACGGTGCCCCATTCGGTGACGACGAGTGCGACGCCGGCGGCGAGGGCGGTTTCGGCGCGGGCGCGCAGCTCGGCCTTGTGGGTGCCGGCGTAAAAATGGAGCGTGTAGGCGACGTTGGCGTCGGTGAGCGGATCGGCTGCGGCCTCGTCCACACGTTGCGACCAGAAGGGCGTGCCGACAATGATGAGGTTGTCCGGATCGTGGGCGCGGATGGCGGCAATGACGGTCTCGGCGTAGGGCTTGATCGTGTCCGACCACGACACGCGCAACGGCTCGTTGTAGATCTCGTAAACGAGATGTGGGTGGGCGCCGTAAGTCTGGGCGATTTCGGTAAAAAACGCTACGGCCGCCGCGGTGTGGTCCTCGGCGTGGTGATCATGCCAGTCGACGATGACGTAGAGGTCTTCGGCGATGGCGGCGTCGATCACGTCTTTGACCTTGGCGAGTTCGGCTGCGGGGTTTTCGAGATAGCCGTCCGCCGCGATGCCGACGGCCGCGCGCACGATGGTCGCGCCCCAATCCTGTTTCAGCCACGCGACGGTTTCAGCGGTGTAGTATTGGCCCATCCACTGGCTCCAGAACAGGCTCATCCCGGCCAGGCTGACCGGCTCGCCAGTGGAGGCGCCGACGATACGGCTGCCCTGCGCCTGCAACCGACCGTGACGGGCAACGTTATCGGCGGCGGTGGCGAACGCGGTGCCAAGACCGGCGAGCAGCGTGGCGAGTGCGAGGCGAAGACGAGGGCTAAGGAAACAGTGCGGGGCGGTCATGGAAGGAAACTGTGTCACCCCGGTCACATCGCCAAGTCTTTCGGATTTTCCGTTAAGCCGTGCCTATCGGTCTGCCTGGTTAAGCAGGGATGTGCAGTCGTCCAACATTGTGGACGAGTGCCATTGTGGTCAACGTGGTGGCAATGCGTTCCGACGGCGGAATGCTGGTATTCCCGTACCTCATGAAACGATCCGCATCCTCCCGCACACGTTCCGATCGCCAAACTGATTCGACCGGGCGTTCCTCGAATAAATCTTCGTCCGGCGTGGTGCTGCTGGCGGGCGGGAATCCGCAGATTGCCAAAGCCGATGGCGATGCGCCGGTGCAGGCTTACATCGCGGCGATGCCGGGGTGGAAGCGCGATTTCGGGCGCCGCCTTGATGCGCTGATCGGGCGAACGCTGCCCGGGGTGGAAAAGGCGGTGCGGTGGAATTCGCCGTTTTACGGCGTGGCGGGGCAGGGCTGGCTGCTGTCGTTTCACGTGTTCACGCGTTATGTGAAGGTGACGTTTTTTGATGGTCTGGACCTGCGGCCGGTTCCGCCGGGCGGGACGCCGAAGAGCGGTCGGGCGCGCTGGGTCGATGTGCATGAGGACGACGTCTTCGACGAAACGCAGTGGATCGACTGGCTGCGACAGGCGGCGACGTTGCCGGGCTGGAAACCGTGAGGCGCCCGCCGCGGCGGGCTGATTGCCTTCAGCGAAAGAAGTCGGCGAGATTGACCGTTGTCGTGGCGGCGACGGGCGTGCCGGCCTCGACCGCGGGGAGGAAGATCATTTCGCGCATCGCCGCGACCACCTGCGCGGGCAGTCGTCCGGTTTGGTCGAGGGCGGCGGTGTCTGCGACCGGGGCCACGCGAATCTCGGCAGCAAAGGATTTTCCTGGCGTGGTTTTGGTGCGAATGTCGGCGGCGTCATGGATCTCGGCCAGGTAGGCGCGGGCCGCTGTCTCCGAATCGTGGATACTGATCAGACTGCCGTCGGCATCGATGTTGACGACAGCGGGAAAGTCGAATGCGGCGGCTGATTTGGCGCTGAGCAGCGGGGCGGGCGCGAGGGTCCAGACGGGCTCCGGGCCGATCGTGTCGGCCGCGTGGTCGGCGAGATGGGAAAGGAGGAGGAATTCGCGGGCCTGGTCGCGAGTGAGGCCGACGGCGCGTTCGGAAAGGTTGGTGGCGAGTTCCTTGCCGTGGGTGTAGACGTGCAGTTTGACGTCCTCGATGGTGAAGCCGGGTTTGAAGCCGGTCTTGCGAATGTGGATTTTGCGCGGTGTCGGGCCGATGGCGCCGATGGGGTGGTGAAACACGGCGACGCCTTTTTCCTCATCCTGAGTGACCGCGCCCATCACCACGACGTAGGCATTGGCGACCGGGTTTTCGGCAGCGATGGAAAACGTCAGCTCCAGCACGTCGGCACCGGCTTCGCCGGTCGCGTTGACGGCGCGATCGATGAGGGTCGGATCGCCGATCATGCGATCGGTTTCGGCCATCTGTGCGATCATGGCGTAGTGTGCATCTGCGGCGAGTTCGTCCCATCGGGTCACGTTTTGCTGGATGGCCTGCATGGTCGCGTCGGAGACCTGAAGGCCGGCGGCGAGACGTTGTTCGGCGGTGTGCTGGACGCCGTGCCAGGCGGACTTTTCCCGCTCGTTTGTCGCTACGGCGGGGCGGGCGGCGTCGACGGCGTCCGGCCGGTATCGCAACCAGTTGTTCGGGGTGGCCATGTATTGGATGGCCTTGTCGTTACGTAGGGTAAACGCGCGGTGCTGGGAGAAATCGGAAATCACGATGGGCGCACGGCCGATCTTGGTTTGGCGTGACCAGCTCAACGGTCCGCTGTCGCGTAGCCGCATGCGCGGCCGGCCGGGTTCGTCGAACACAACCTCGTCGGCGGTGAGGCTGTCGACTGGGCGATAATCGTCGTCGGTCTCCTTGACCATAAGGTCCACGCCGACAAACAGCCGGTAGGCTTTGGGCTCGTCCTGAGCGCACAGAGAAACTGCCGCGAGTGCGGCCGGGAACAGCAGGGGCAGGCAACGGAATGGGCGCATGACAGGGAACACTGTTGAAGGTTGGGGTGGGGGCGGGCGCCGTGCTGCAGCTAAACGCCGGGCGAGCTGGGAACGCAAGCATGCGCCTGTCGCGCCTGTTTGACTCCGCGCCGCCGCCAACAACAAAGCCATCCGTCGTCCGCAGCGACGTGCGCGGGCGGCGACGGATGGCGGGTCTGCCTGGTGTGCGGCAAGGGGGGGGGCGGACGGGCGTGGGGCAGGGCAACTCAGGTTGCGGGGGTGAATTCGAATGTTTGCTGGGCGCGCACGAGCGCAGGGGCGCCGGATTGGGTGGGCGGCTCGAAGCTCCACTGGCTCACTGCCGCCAGGGCGAGGTCAGCGAGTTCGGGATGGTCGGAGGCCTGAATCGAGGGCAGGCGCACGCGGCCCTGCTGGTCGATGAAAAAGTCCACCACCACGCGTCCGGCGATGCCGCGTTGGGCGAGTTCATCGGCATAAAATGGCGCGGGCGCGGACTGTGGCCGCGGCGGGCGATCGAGTTCGCGCATGGTGGTCAGATGCACCGGTCGAGCGCGTTCGAAACGACCGTGCAGGTAGAGCTCCGAGATGGCTTGGAAGTCGGAAATGACAAACAGGCCGCTGTTGCGAAAAACGATGTTCACTTCGGTGCGGATCGCGATTGGTCGCCCTTGCTCGCGTGGCGGCGAGATGCGGGCGGTGCGAATCAGCCGACTGGCCTCGTCGGCAAAGGTGGTGTCGGACGCGGCGACCACGAGGTGGTCGAGCAAACGGCCATCGGTGTCGATCGAGACCGCCACGCGCGCCCAGCCTTCGGTGAGACCGCGCTGGCGGGCGGCGTCGGGGAAGAGGTTACGGGTGGGCGCGATTTCAAAAACCGTGCCGGTGGGCGTGTCGGCGAGCGCCGGGGCGATACCCAGCGCCGCGAAGATCAGAATCAATAGAGGAGTCTTCATGAGAGTTCGGGGTTGAGCGGGTAGATCTCTGTTCAGACCCCGATGCGGGGCGCATCCCTTCTCTGGTTTTCATCGCTCTTCCCAAGTTCGTTGCAGATTTTTGAAACCTGTCGCCGCTGCGGAGGGTGAGAGGAGGAGAATGCCCGTTTTCTGCTTTCCAAACCCGGCCAACGCGCGCCTTTGTCGTGTCGCGCAGGCGCAGCCATGGGTCCAATCGTGAGCGAACCGATCATCGAAACCGCGGGTTTGACCAAACTCTACGGTCCGCAGCGGGCGTTGAACGACGTCACGTTGACCGTGCCGCCGGGCACGATCGGGCTGCTCGGGCCCAACGGCGCGGGCAAGACGACGTTGTTGAAATGTCTGCTCAATCTCGAAACGCCCACCGCCGGCACCGCGCGCGTGCTGGGCGTGAGCATCACCGCGCAACATCGCGAATCGCGCGAACGCGTCGGCTACAGTCCGGAGCGCGATTGCCACATCCCGGGCATGGCCGGTTGCGAATACGTGACCTATTGCGGGCAACTCGCGGGCATGTCGTTTCGCGCCGCCCGGCAGCGGGCGCACGAGATGCTCGATCTGGTCGGCATGGGGCAGGAACGTTACCGCTCGGTCGACACCTATTCGACCGGTATGCGCCAACGGGCCAAGCTCGCCCAGGCGCTGGTGCATGATCCGGCGCTGGTGATTCTCGACGAGCCCACCAACGGCCTCGACCCCAGCGGACGCGAATACATCCTCCGGCTCATCGGTTCGTTGTGGCGCGAGTTCGGCATCAGCGTGATCGTTTCCTCGCATCTGTTGCCCGACATCGAACGCATCTGTGATCGCGTGATCATTTTTGCCGGCGGGCGGGTGGTGGAGCATGACTCGCTGGCCAACCTCAAGGCCCGGCGCAAACGGGTGGTCGAGATCGCGCCCCTGGCCGGCGGCGCGCGTCATCGCGAGGTCCTCGAAAACGCCGGCCTGGCGGTCGAGGTGCTGGCCAACGGCCGCCTGCGTGTTTCCACCCCGTCCGATGACGTGACTGCGCTGCTGGCCCTCATGCGCGAGCACCGGTTGCCGCCGGCGCATCTGTTATCGAGTCCCGACGCGTTGCAGACCTTGTTTCTCAGCGCGCTGGAAGCGTCCGAGCAAAACGCCGCCGGAGGTGCCGCATGAGCGGAAACTCGCTCGACTTCAATCGCTGGTCGGGGCCGCGACGCGGCGTGGCGGCGCGGCGCTGGGCGATCACCGCGACGGGGCTGCGCCTGTTGTGGCGGACGCGGTTTTTCAAGGCGCTGATTTTTCTCGGCTGGGTGGCCGGCCTGCTGGTGGCGGTGGCGGGATTTGTCTTCGCGCAAACGCTTTCGGAAGGCGGCTGGTTGTCCCAACTCGCCGCCAGCGGCGGGCCGCGGGTCGAGGCGGTGATGCGCGGTTTCAGCGCGCTGCTGCTGCTTTATCCCGACCTGTTGGTGACCGGCATGTTCAAGCTCGTGTTCTGGGTGCATTCGCAGATCGGCCTGCTGCTCAGTCTGGTCGCGATGACGCTTCTGGTGCCGCAACTCATCACCCGCGATCGCGCCACCCAGGCGCTCACCATCTACCTCGCGCGTCCCCTCACGTCGCGCGACTATCTGATCGGAAAACTCGGCATCATCGCCGGCGTGCTGCTGCTGCTGTGGACCGGTCCGCTGCTCTTCGGCTGGGCGCTGGGCATGCTGCTGCTGCCGGACTGGGTCTTCTTTCAATACTCATTGCCGGCGATGGGCGCGGCGCTGACGTTCAACGCCGTGGCGCTGGTCGTGGTCGGGGCGGTGGCGTTTGGCGTTTCGGCGCTCGGTCGCACTGCCGCGAGCGCGCGACTGGGCTGGATCGGATTGTGGATTCTGCTCGGCATCATCGCACGACATCCGGTGCTGCCCGACTGGGTGCGCCACGCCAGTTTCAGTTACAACCTCACGCTGGTTCGCGACGAAACCTTTGCGATGGGCGCCGCGCTGGCCGATGCGGCCGGGGTGATGCCATTGCTCAGCACGGAGGTTGCCCGGGAACTGCAAACGGCGGCGCAGCGCTTTGCCAACGGCGAGTTGACCGGTGCCGCGATCGGACTCGGCGTGCTGGTGATCGGCGCGCTGGCGCTGCTGCTGGGAAAGGTTAAACCGGAATGAACACCGCTCCGATTGTCAGCGCCGAAGGGCTCAGCCGGTTCTACGGCGTCGTGCTCGGTCTCAACAACGTGACCTTTCGTATCCGCCCCGGCATTACGGGAATCGTAGGTCCCAACGGCGCCGGAAAAACCACGCTGTTTCGCCTTCTGACCGGCCAGATCAAGCCCAGCTCGGGCACGCTCAACGTGCTCGGCGGTTCGCCCTGGAGCGATCCGCAGGTGCGGGCGCAGATCGCCTACTGTCCGGAGGACGAAACGGTGCCGGCGGCGATCCGGCCGGGCGACTGGCTGACCGGACTCGGCATGATTTCGGGGCTTGGCGGGGGCGAGGCGCGACGGCGTGCGGTGGCGGCGCTCGAGCGCGTGCGGTTGCCGGCGGCGCATTGGCGCAAGCCGGTGACCGCGCTTTCCAAGGGCATGAAACAGCGGGTGAAGCTCGCGCAATGTTTGCTGCACGAACCGCGGTTGATCATCCTCGACGAGCCGATGAACGGACTCGATCCCATGGGTCGCGATGAGTTTGGCCGCGTATTGCGCGACCTCGCCGCGGAAGGCACCAGCGTGTTGATTTCCAGTCACATTCTGCAGGATCTGGAAGCGTTGTGCCGCGACTTCCTGCTGTTGCGCTGGGGGCGGATGCCGCGGGCGGGCAACGCCCTCGCCAATGCGACCGACGAGACGGCGGAGGTCGCGACCGGATCGGTTGCCGCCACGGGCACGGCGCCTGTCGCGCGACGCTGGCCGGGCGAGACGATTGTGCGATGCGCCGATCCGCAGCGGCTCGCGCTCTTCCTGCTCGGCCGCGATTTGTTGCGCGGCTGTGAACTCGATCGGGAGGCCGGCACCGTGACGTTGCGATGGCGTGATGCGGCGGCGTTTTACAGCGACTACGCCGGCCTGCTGCTCGACAGCGGCGTGACGATTCACGACGTGCGTTCACCGAGCTCGCAACTCGAACAGGCCATTGAACCGCCTCCGCTGCCATGACGCCTTCCGACGTTTCCGTTACCGGCTCAACTCCTGCCGCCACCGTTCACGAGCCAGCCTTCTCGCCGCCGCGGGTTGCGCCGCGTTTCGGAACCGCCTTCGGCGGGATTTTGCGCCTGACCTGGGCGCGGCGTCGCTCGCTCCGCGGCACCCTGATCTCGGCCGGGTTGCTCGCGGCGCTGGCGGTGCTGACGTCGCTCGTGTTGCAGGAAGATCCACATCACGGCCTGTCCGACTGGGCCGATCTGGTCGTGCTGGCAGTGATTCCGATCTGGGCTTTTCTCGCCGGTGCCGGCGCGGTGCGCGAAGACCTGAAGCCGGGCGCGGTGGACTACATCGTGACGCGTCCGGTGCCGCGCTGGGCGTATGTGATTTTTAAATACATCGCACAGGCGACGGTCGGGATCGCGGTGAGTCTCGCGATTGTCGGCACGGTGGTGGCGGTGGGATTGTTTCATGGCGCGAGTCTCGAAGACGCGTTGCGTTGGTGCGGCGTGGCGCTCGCCGGGATGGCGGCGTTTCTCGCGCTCGGGTTTCTGTGCGGTGCGCTGACCTCGCGTTATCTCGTGTTGGGACTGCTTTACGCGGGCCTGGTCGAAGCGGTGGTGGGCAACATCCCGATTCAGCTCAACCGCCTGTCCATTCAGCGGCACCTCAACGACATCCTTGACGCGCCGGTGGGTGACTTTGCCGGTATGGCGGCTTCCTCGGGTGGCATCGCGCTCATCGTCGTGATCCTGGTCGGTGTGGCCGCGGTGCTGTTTTCCAAGCGCGAGTTTATCGGCGGAAAAGCCAATCAAGGTTGAGATTTTTGTGACCGCGTGGCGCGGGCCGGTGAATAGGGAGCAACATCGTTTCAAATTCGAACCCTTTAAAATCATGAAATCTTCGACGCTTCTTTCTTTTGCCGGACTGGTCCTTGCGACTGCGGGGCCGGCGCATCTGGCTGCGGCCCTGGACCCGACGACGGTGCCGGCCGATTCGCGATGGGTGGTCCATGCCGACTTCGCCGCCATGCGCGACACGATCATCGGTCGCGAATTGATCACGTTGATCGAACAGCAGAAGACGATGGGCGCGGAGAGTCCGCTGCAACCGGACATGGCTCAGATCGCCGCGGCGCTCGGTCGCGTCACGGCCTATGGCGACAATCTTTCCGGCGATCCCGAAAACATGGACGGCGCGCTCGTGTTGGAAGGCACCGACAAACTGCGCGCGATCGCCGAAGGTTGGATCGCGGCGGTGCAGGTTTCGGAACCGGGCATGCTGGAGGAAATCAGAACTCTTCCGTTCGAGGCTTACCGGATTCATGGCGAAGTTTTTGTCGGGTTGCCGGATGCCCCGGTGATCCTGGTCAGTCGTTCCGCGACGCGTCTGCAACAGGCGCTGGCCGGCTATGAACGCCGGGTCGAAAGCCTCGCCCGCAAGTCCGGTCCGCTGTCCCATCTGTTGCCGCGCGAGGACAACTACTACCTGTTTGCGGCGTCCGTCGTCCCGACCGATTTGGTGGCGGGCGAGGAGAACAGTCCGCAGGCGCGCGTGTTGCAGATGGCGCAGTCGGGCTCGCTCCAGGTAGGTGAGAACGACGAAACGCTTCAAATCGCAGCCGCGTTGCAGGCGGCGGACGCCGATAATGCGGTGCGGCTTTCGAAGATTCTCAACGGCCTTGTGGCGATCCTGTCGTTGGCTCAGAGCGAGGACACGGAGTTGGTGGCGTTCATCAACTCCGTCGCGATTCAGCAGACCAAGCGCGACGTGAGTGTGCGCATGAATTACCCGAGCCAGAATCTCATCACGATGGTCGAGTCCCAAGTTGCGCGCTTCAAGGCCGATGCCGAGGCGGCCCGACAGGTGGCTGACCAGCGCGAGCAGTTCACGGTCGAGGGCGTGGAAGTCGCGACGTGGCGGGCCGACGCCGAACTGGGTGGGCCGGTCCCCGATGCGACGAATTTTACCCAGCACGTGGTCGACAACGTGGCCCTGCAACCGGGCGCGCGTCTGATCGTAAACGTGCGCATGGACGATCTCGAAGGCGGTCGGGTTGACTGGATCGAAGTCACGCCGATCGATCAGCCGGCGGCGGCGCAGCGCATCGAAGCCGAATACCTCAGCCTGCGCGGCATGATGGTCAACGACTCCGAGTTCGCGTCCGGCGGCGCGTTGGTGAAGGTGACCAACGAGGAAACGCGCACCGGCTCGGCCCAGTTGTTCTTCACCGGTGCGCCGGGCGACTACCGGGTGACGGTCGGTTACGTGGACGAAAACGACGGCCACGCGCAGTTCAAACTCAGTGTGGCGGGTCCGGCTCCGGTCGCCGGCGTTGTAGTACTGCCACATCCCGTCTGCGTTAGGCGGCGGCCCATTACGCCGCATCGTGTGCAGCTCGCGCCCGTGCATGATGTACTGCAGCGACGCCAGCACGGCGCCATCGACGCCCTTCTCTACCTGACGCTGCGACGTCCACGCCGTGAAGG
>CBINJL010000047.1:0-10657 GCA_966250925.1 uncultured Opitutus sp.
GCACGACGTCGCCGAGGATTTTCAGCAGCGTCGATTTGCCGGCGCCGTTGGGGCCGACCAGCACGATCTTTTCACCGCGCTCGGAAATGAATTCGAGGTCGCGATAAACGACGTGGTCGCCGTAGGCCTGCTCGACGCCGTCGAGGGTGACAACCTTGAGGCCGGAGCGGGCGGGTTGGGGAAACTTGAAATTGATGCGGCGCAACTCCTCCTCGGGCGCCTCTACGGCGTCGGCCTTGAGGCGGGCGATGTGTTTTTCCTTGGCCTTGGCGCGGGTGGCCATGGAGGCCTTGGCGCCGAAGCGATCGACGAACTTCTGCTGGTGGGCGATCTCGCGCTGCTGGGACTTGTAGAGGGCGAGTTGCTGTTCGTGGCGCGCGTCCTTTTGCGAGAGGTAGTCGTCGTAGTTGCCGGTGTATTTGTGCAGGTCGCCGCCGCGCAGCTCGATGATGCCGTTGCAGAGCGCGTTGAGAAAAGCGCGGTCGTGGGAGATCACCAGCAGGCCGCCGGGATAGCGGGTCAGGTAATCCTGCAGCCAGAGCAACGCTTCGAGGTCGAGATGGTTGGTCGGTTCGTCGAGCAGCAGCAGCGTGGGCTCGGAAACCAGCAGGCGGGCGAGGTGGGCGCGCATGATCCAGCCGCCGGAAAACGATTTTGCCGGCAGATCCATGTCGGCGTCCTTGAAGCCGAGACCGGCGAGGATCTTGCGGGCGCGTGGTTCGAGCGTCCAATCGATGTCGTAGTCCTCGTCGTCGTCGCCATCGAGGTCGAGTTTCGCGCCGCCGGTGGCGATGCCGATGACGGTTTCGTCGCCGACCGGTGCGCTCTCCTGCGGCAGGAAACCGAAGTCGGCGCCGCGTTCCCACTCGATCACGCCTTCGTCGGGCGATTCGCGGCCGAGGATGAGGTTGAACAGCGTCGACTTGCCGGCGCCATTGGGGCCGACGAGGCCCAGGCGGTCGGTCCGCGCGACGAACAGCGACACCTCGGAAAACAATTCGCGGGTGCCGTAGGACTTGGCGACATCGGCAAGAGTGAGCATGGGATCGGCGACGCAAACGGCCCGGGCGCCGTTTGGCAACAACAGCGGCGTCTCCGTCGTGCGATCAACGCACGAGCGTCATTGCCACTACGCCGCCGACGGCCACGAGTCCGCCGGCCAGCGAACGCAGCGTCGGGCGGTCGCCCTCGGCCCAGGCCGAAAACGGTATGATTACCAGCGGCGTCGTCGCCACGATCGGCAGCACGATGCCCGACGGCGTGGTCGCGAGCGCCCATTGGTAACAGCTCACGCCGAGCACCGGCCCGCACAAGGCATTGGCGACGATGAACATCCAACCGCGGCGGCGGTCGGCGGGGGCAAGCGTTTCCCGGTCGGCCGCCGCCTGGTTTCGATTTTTCGCGATGACGTGCCGCGCCACAAAATACGCGCCGGTGATGAGCAGGCCACCCGTGATGCGTTGGTAGGCCGCGGTGATGCCGTCGACTTCCTGCCCGGCCGCGGCGGAAAGTTCGTAGGCGTGCCGGCTCATGACGGCGCCGAAACCCTGACCGACGGCGGCGAGCAGGCCGAACAGTAGTCCCAGTCGCGTGACCGGAACTTGTGGCGGATGAGACCGCGACGGCATCAGCGCCAGCACCACGCCGGCCAGAATCACGCTGGCCCAGGTCAATTCCGCCGCCGTCAGCCGCGTGCCCATCCACAACCACTCCGTCTGCATCGCGATCGGCACGGCGAGGCATTGGCACATCAATACGGTTAACCGCGATCCCAGCCGGGGGAGGGCGGCAAACAGCGCCAGATCACCCAGGCCCATGCCCACGACACCGCTGAGCAGAAACATCGTCAGTCCGGCGCCGCTCAAGCCGCCACCCGCCGTATGCGCCCAGAGGCCGAGCAACACCACCCCGCAGCCGAGCCGGCCCAGATTGGCGGTGGTCGCGCCCACGGTTTTGATCGAACGCGTGGCAAAGATGGCCGACAGCGAAAAGAAAACCGTGGTGAGCAAGGCGGGCAGCATGGTGACAATGTTGTTTCAACCTTAATTCCGCGTTTGATATTCAACGCAAAGAACGCCGAGAAACGCAAAGGACGCAAAGGATGGTGGCAGGGGAGTGACGACAACTCCACAGACGCTCACCCCACCCCGCGGGAGAATTCGGATAGGACGGATTGGGCTGATTCTCACGCGGTGATCTCTGTGCAATCGGCGGTGAAGCTGCGGTATTCAGGTTCAACCGCTGGAAAGAACGGACACCGGCCGCAAGCCGCCACATTTTGTGCTTCTGCGCGCACGAGTGACCGCTAGGTTGGGCAACCATCATGAAAGCCAAACGTCAGAAGCAGCGCCCCGAGGATCTCAACGCCAAGCGTGCCGCCCGCAAGGGGCCGGTTTCGCAATTCATCGCCCGGAACTACCGGCACTTCAACTCCGCCGCCCTCGTCGATGCGGCCAAGGGTTACGAGGATCACCTCAAGGCCGGCGGCAAGATGCTCGTCACCCTCGCCGGCGCGATGTCGACCGCCGAGCTCGGTCTCTCGCTCGCCGAGATGATTCGCCGCGACAAGGTGCACGCCATCGTCTGCACCGGCGCCAACCTGGAGGAGGACGTATTCAATTTGGTGGCACACGACTACTACGAGCGCGTGCCCAACTACCGCGACCTCACCGCGGCCGACGAACAGGAGTTGCTTGAGCGGCACATGAATCGCGTGACCGACACCTGCATTCCCGAGATGGAAGCGATGCGCCGGATCGAGAAGGCGGTGCTGGAGGAATGGATGGCAGCCGACGCGGCCGGAGAGCGTTACTTCCCGCACGAGTTCATGTATCGCATCCTGCGCAGCGGGAAGCTGAAGAAGTCCTATCAGATCGACCCGAAGAATTCCTGGCTGATGGCCGCGGCGGAAAAGAATCTGCCGATCATCGTGCCGGGCTGGGAAGACGCCACCTTGGGCAACATGTATGCCGCCGCCGTCATCCGTGGCGACGTGAAGAACGTGCACACCGTGCGCACCGGCATCGAATACATGACGACGCTGGCCGAGTATTACACCAAGACTGCCAAGAAGCTCAAAAACGGCGAAGGCTCGATCGGCTTCTTCCAGATCGGTGGCGGCATCGCGGGCGATTTTCCGATCTGCGTCGTGCCCATGCTGCATCAGGATCTCGAACGCACCGGCGTGCCGCTGTGGGGCTACTTCTGCCAGATCAGCGACTCGACCACCAGCTTCGGCAGCTATTCCGGCGCGGTGCCGAACGAGAAGATCACCTGGGGCAAACTCGCCGCCTCGACCCCGAAATACATCGTGGAAAGCGACGCGACCATCGTGGCGCCGTTGATATTCAGCTGGGTGCTGGGCGAGTAATCAGAAAATCATTCTCATTCTCGTTCTCGTAATCGTTCTTCGTTCTCGGGCGGCGCCAGCAAGCGCCGCCCTTTTTTGTGCCCTCGGGATCTTTCGTCTTTCTCTTAATCTTTCTCTTTCTCCCCGCGGCAGGACCGAGGGCCGAGCCGGAGCTCGGCGTTCCCTGGGGAGCTGCGTCGAGAACGAGAATGAGAACGAGAATGAGAATGATTGGCGGCGCCGCGGAGCAGAAATGACCGCCTCGTTTTCCCGCCATCGTGAAATTTTTTTCTCAAGCGCCGCGGCGGTGCGCCGAAATTTCGGGGAAAGGGGATTTCGTATCCAGAAACTGGAGCCGGCCGCGTTGGTGCAAAAATGCCCGCGGCGGATTGGCACGCCCGTTGCACAGGCGGACGGGCGTCATGCCCACCTCCGCTCATCTTTCTTCCGAGTCCCGACCGGCCTCGTCCTGGCCGTCGTCGCTGGAACGTTTTGCCAGCATTGTGCAAAACGCGGTGGAGGGCATTTTCCAATCCACTCCCGACGGGCGTTATCTCCTGGTCAACCCCGCGCTCGCGCGCCTCTACGGTTACACCTCGACGGAGGAGCTGATGGCGGCGGCCGAGACGTCGGATATTTCCCAACTCATCTACGCCGACCCGGCGGTGCGCACGGAGTTCGCCGCCCGCATGCGGCGCGATGGCGAGGTCCATGGCATGGAATACGAAGTGAGGCGCAAGGACGGGTCGCTGATCTGGATTTCCGAACATGCCCGCGCCGTATGTGGCGATGACGGCGACGTGTTGTATTACGAAGGCTTCGTGCAGGACATCACCGCGCGCAAACGCTCCGAGGTGGCGCTGCGGGCGGCGAAGGAAGCGGCCGAGGCGGCCAACCGCGCCAAGAGCCAGTTTCTCGCCGTGATGAGTCACGAGATCCGCACGCCGATGAATGGCGTGATCGGCATGACATCGTTGTTGCGCGACACGCGGCTCGACGAGCAGCAGATCGAGTTTGTCGAAACCATCCGCCAGAGCGGCGACCTGTTGCTGTCGGTCATCAACGACATTCTCGACTTCTCCAAGATCGAGTCGGGGCACATCGAGATCGAGCACGAGGAGTTTGTGGTGAGTGACAACGTCGAGTCGGCCATCGACCTGTTCGCGCTGCGGGCGATGGAGCGCAATCTCGACTTCCTTTACGAAATCGATCCGGCGGTGCCGGCGCTCGTGCGCGGCGACAGCACCCGGTTTCGCCAAGTGCTGGTCAACCTCATCGGCAACGCGGTCAAGTTCACCGAACAGGGCGAGGTCGTCGTGTCGGTGCGCGTCGGCGCGCTGCGCCCGGATGGTCGCCAACCGTTGCTGGTGGCGGTCCGCGACACCGGCATCGGCATCCCGCCGGCGGCGTTGAGCAAACTGTTTCAGGCGTTTTATCAGGTCGATGCCTCGACCACGCGACGCTACGGCGGCACGGGGCTCGGGCTGGCGATCTCGCGGCGGTTGGTCGAGCTGATGGGTGGCGTGCTGGAGGCTGAGAGCGAACTGGGCAGCGGCTCGGTGTTTCGTTTCAGCGTGCTGGTCGAGCCGGCCGAAAGCGAAGTCCATCGCGCGGCCGACGCGCCTCCTGCGCCGCGTCGGCTCGCGGGGCGCCGGCTGCTCATCGTCGACGACAACGAAACCAATCGCCGCATTCTCGGCGCGGTGGCGCGCAATCATGCCATGCAACCGGTGCTCGCCGGCTCCGGGGCGGAAGCGCTGGCACTGGTCGACGGTGGCGAGCGTTTCGACTTTGCCATTCTGGATATGCAGATGCCGGAGATGGACGGTGCCATGCTGGCCCGCGAAATCCGCCGCCGGTCACACGCGCGCACATTGCCGCTGGTGATGTTGTCGTCGCTGTGTCTGCAACAACTTGGCGATGATCGCGCGTTGTTCGACGCCAGTCTGACCAAACCCGCCAAACCCGCGCAGATTCTAAAAACGTTGCTCGGTTTGCTGGAGTCGCCGCGTTCCACGCCGACTTATCCGCCGATCATGCCACCCGTTGCCGCGCCGCGGCACGATCCGGCCGCGGCCGGTGCGATGCGGGCGGCGGTGATGCGCACGGTTTCGACGCCGGTGCGGCGCGTGCTGCTGGCCGAGGACGACATCGTCAATCAACGGGTCGCGCTGCGCATGCTGGCCCGGTTGGGCTGTCCGGCCGAACTCGCGACCAACGGTGCCGAGGCGCTGGCGGCGTTGGAACGCGAGACGTTCGACGTCATTCTGATGGATATGCACATGCCGGAGATGGATGGCGAAGAAGCGACCCGCCTCATCCGGGCCAACACGGCGCGCGGCGCGCACCGTCCGTGGATCGTGGCGCTCACCGCCAACGCCATGGAAGGCGACCGCGAACGTTGCCTGCGCTGCGGCATGGACGACTACATTTCCAAACCGGTGCGGCTCGGCGTGCTGGCCGCGGCGCTCAACCGTGCGGTGATCGCGGAACGTCCGGTGCTGCGCTGACTGGGTTCCCGGTCGCGTCCGGTCCCGGCCCTCCCGGGCCGGGCTACCCGGAGGCTGTAGCCCTGCTCGGGAGAGCAGGGACCTTCGGAGGTTTTCCAAACCGGTGCGGCTTGGCGTGCTGGCCGCGGCGCTCAACCGTGCGGTGGTCGCGGAACGTCCGGTGCTGCGCTGAACGGGTTTGCGGTCGCGTCCGGTCCCGGCCCTTCCGGGCCGGGCTACTCAGAGGCTGTAGCCCGGCCCGGGAGGGCCGGGACCAATGGCTTCCCGCTGAATCCGATAAATCCGCCTTAGGTTCGGCGGGGTTCGGGCCGATGGGCGAGGGGTGATGCGCGTCCGCTTCAATTTCGACATCACTCGCTCCCACGCATGAGTCAGGCCATCCGTTTGCTCATGGTTGAGGACGAGCCGCTGCAGGCCCGCTGGGTCGGCGATCGGCTTGCCATGGATGGACTCGATTGCCTCACCGTGGTCGTCGATCGCGAGTCTGCGTTGCGGCGGGCGCTGGCCGAAGGCACCTACGATCTCGCGCTCTGCGATTACCGCATGCCGGCCTACGACGGGCGTTCGGCGCTGGAGTTGATTCGCTCAACCTGTCCGGGGCTGCCCGTCATCATGATGACGAGCGAAGGCAGCGAGGAGTTGGTGGCCGATTGTTTTCGCGCCGGCGCGACCGATTACGTGCTCAAGACTCATCCGGCGCGGTTTGCGCCCGCCGTGCGTCGCGCGCTCAAGTCCGCCCGCGAACGCGCCGAACGCGAGGAACTGCTCACGCGTTTGGGCAAACTCGGCGCGCAGATTCCCGGCGTGTTGTTTCAGGCGCGGATGATCCAGCCTGATGGCCCGATCGTGCTGCCGTTTGCCGGCGAGCGCATGCGCGATCTGCTTGGCGCCGACCCGGCGGCATTGCGGGCGAGCGTGACGCCGCTGACCGATCGCCTGCTGCCGGAAGATGTGGCGGATTTTCTGGAATCGTTGCGCGAATCGGCCCGCCGGCTGCAACCGTGGAAACACGAATTTCGCTGGCGCGATGTCGCCGGCAACGTGCGCTGGCTCGAAGGCACCGCCACCCCCGAACGCGAAACCGGCGGCGGGGTATTGTGGCACGGCCTGCTGACCGAAATCACCGGCCGCAAGGAAATGGAGGTCAACCTGGCCGACATGCGCGACCGCGCCCTCGAATCGTCGCGGCTCAAATCGGAGTTTCTGGCCAACATGAGCCATGAAATCCGCACCCCGATGAACGGCATCATCGGTATGACCAGCCTCCTGCTCAAAGGCGACCTCGACGCCCAGCAGCGCGAGATGGGCGAAGTGATCCGGCGCAGCGGCGAATCGTTGCTCGGCATCATCAACGAGATCCTGGATTTTTCGAAGATCGAGGCCGGCCGTTTCAAGGTCGACCGTCAGCCGTTTGCTCTCGGCGCGTTGATCGCCGACACGTGCGCGCTGCTCGACACGACAGCACGGCAGAAGCATCTGCGCCTCGCCTGTGAACTCGGTCCCGACATCGACGGCGAGTTCATCGGCGACGGGCCGCGTATCCGCCAAGTCCTTACAAATCTGATCGGCAACGCGATCAAGTTCACCGCCACTGGCGAAGTGCTGGTGAGCGCCGGCATCGTGTGTTCGCACGACGGCGACGAAACCGTGCGCATCGAGGTGCACGACTCCGGCATCGGCATCCCGCAGGCGGTGCAGGCCAAGTTGTTTCAACCCTTCATGCAGGCCGATGGCAGCACCACGCGACGCTTCGGCGGCACCGGTCTCGGTCTGGCCATCTCGCTCCGGCTGGTCGAGCTGATGGGCGGCGTGATCGATTTCGAAAGCGTGGAAGGCGAGGGTTCGACTTTCTGGTGCGAACTGCCGCTGGGGCGTTGCCGGGCCAAGGCCGCGGCGGCGCGGGGCGGACGCCTGCGGGCGTTGCGCACGCTGCTGGTGGCGCGCGATGGCGACCGGCGCCAATCGCTGGCGGCGCGGTTCAAGGCCGTGGGCATCACGGTCGACGAGGCCACGGGTGCGGAAGGCGCGGTGCATCGGCTCGCCACCGCGCGCGACGGACTCGATCAGGGCGCCTTCGAACTGCTGGTGGTGCTGGACGATCTCGATTCCATGAGCGCGGTGGAACTGGCGGCGCTGGTGCGAGCCGACCACGCCTACGCCGACATGCCGATGGTGTTGGTTGGCGCGCGCGAAACCGAGGCGGAGGCGGTGCGGTTGTTCGACGACATCTGGCCGGAGACGATCGAGGCGCAGACGTTGCGCGAAAGTCTTTTGCAATGCATGCCCCAGGCCGCGGCTGCGGCGCCGTCGTCGGCGACGATTGTTGTTGGTGCGAATGGCAACGAATCTGCCGCGGCGGGCGCGGGCGGTGCGAACCGGGAGAACGTGGACCCGTCGGCACCGGCCCAGCCGGCGGAGGCGGGGCGGCTGCTGCGCCTGCTCGTGGTCGAGGACAATGTGGAAAACCAACTTGTGGCGCGGCTGCTGCTCGACTGGCTGGGACACACCGTCGAAGTGGTCAGCGACGGGGCGGCGGCGTTGGAGCGGTTGCGCGAACGAACCTTCGACGCGGTGCTGCTGGATTGCCACATGCCGGTGCTGGATGGCTTCGATACGGCGCGGCGCATCCGTGCCGGCGAAGCGTCGGGCGTGCCGCCCACGCTGCCGATCATTGCGGTGACCGCGAACGCCATGCCGGAAGATCGCGCACGTTGTCTGGCGGCCGGCATGAACGACTACATTGCCAAACCCATCGATCCGGCGGCGCTCACGGCGGCCTTGGCGCGTTGCGGGCTGTTGCGGGCTCCGGCGGACAACAATCCCCGGGCTGCGGTCGTTGGCGTCGGAGGACCGAGGACGGCGGGAGCGGAAGATCCGTTGGCCACCGCCGACTGGGATCCGTCGCCGGTGCGGCGTTTCGAAGGCCTGACCACGCGCGAAGGCGAAGCGTTGGCCGTGGCCATGGTGCAGTTGTTTCTCGCCGAGACGGCGCAGCGCCTGGACGCAGTGGAGCGGTGTTTTGCCGCGCGCGACGCCGACCAGTTGGAGCATGTGGCGCATAAACTCGCCGGCAGTGCGGCCAACATCGGCGCGTTTCGCCTGCGGGATGCCTTGCGCGAAATCGAAAACCGCGCGGCCGATCATCATTGGGACGGCGTGCCGGAGGAAATCGCGCGGGCGCGCGAGTCTTGGCTAAGGTTGGAGGAGCCTCTGGCCGATTACATAACGCGCTTCACCCCATAATCTTCAATGAAGGTCCTGATTGCCGACGACGAATACGTTACCCGCCTCATGCTCGATGCCGCCCTGCGCGAAAACGGCTGCGAGCCGATCGAGGCGGTGGACGGACGGTCGGCGTGGGATGCGGTCGAGCGCGAGGCGCCGCAGATCGTGATCAGCGACTGGGTCATGCCGCAGGCGACCGGCCTCGACCTGTGTCAGCGCATTCGAGCCCAGCCCGGGCGCTACGTTTACTTCATTCTGCTGACCAACCGCGCGCCGACGCGGGCCAATCGCGAAATGGCGCTGATGGCGGGCGTGGACGATTTTCTGACCAAGCCGATCAATCCCGAGGAGTTGGCCATGCGCCTGCAGGTGGCGCGGCGACTGATCGGATTTGCCGAACGGGCAGGGCGGATCGAGCGACCGTTGGCGAGTTGCCGCCGGTGCCGGCGGGTGGCTCCTGCCGAAGCCGACGGGAAAGATGCGGCGGACTGGTGGGCGATGGACGCGGTGATCGCGGAAGGCCAGCCGGTGGCGTTTAGCTACACGGTTTGCCCGGAATGTGCCGAAGCCCGCGAACGCACCCGCGGCGCCAGCGCCCACCCCTTTGCGATAAAAGCGGAATTAAGGCCGGCCCATCGTAGCCCTGCTCGGGAGAGCACGGACCGGCGAGAATAGGATCGCTCCCGTAGTCACCACCGCTGCCGAGACGGCCTCCCGCCGATCCGAAGCCCGCGCCGACGCGTCCCTCCCTCATCTTCGTTCTCGTAATCGTTCTCTTTCTCGTTCTCGACCCAGCGCGGGCTGAAGCCCCGCGCTACGAGAAGAGAAACCGTCGCCGGCCGCAGTGAGCCTGGTGGCGCCTGCCCCATCGCCGTAGTGCGGCGCTTCAGCCCGCACTCCGCACCCTCCTGCCTCACCGCCGCGCACCCTTGCGCCGCTCAACGTCCGCCGCCGTGCATGCCTGTTTCGGCGATTTCCCGGCAGCTCCGAAGCGCAAAATCCCTCATTTCCACCCCCGGAAATCCCCCGATTGCGCAGCGTTTCCCGGGGCGAATTTTTCCGCGCCCCGCGGCAAGGAAAAAACTCAGAAAAATTTGACGATTTTCGGGGACAAACCTGTTGACGGATTTTTGCGTCAAGCCCATGGGTTGTGGCCTGTCCGGCGGGTGACCACAACCCCTTGTGGTCAGCAACCTGCGAACAACTCTGAACAACTTTTGTTCGCAGCTTGAGCTTTGACCGCAAAAACGACCGGTTCACCTGCACGTTTTCGCTTCCGTTCCCAATCGTCGCCAACCTTTCGTTCCTCGTCCTTCGCCATGCAAAAATCCTTCCAAGTCGGTGCCAAAACTTTCCTCCTCGATCAGGCCAAGGCCGAAGCCGCGTTTGCGGCCAAGAAGGTGATCAACGGTCGCGAGACCATGACCTTCAATCTCCTGCCGCTGAAGTATCAGTGGGCCTACGATCTGTATCGGAAGATGAAGGCCAACCACTGGGAGCCGGAGGACATTCCCATGGGCAAGGACATCGAGCAGTGGCGCGACGACAACGTCGTGTCCGACCAGGAGCGCTG
>CBINJL010000048.1:0-10625 GCA_966250925.1 uncultured Opitutus sp.
TTCAACCAGGCGCTGTTTCGCGACGCCTGGCTTTCATGGTATGCGACTGATCTGCTCGGCGTCATCCTCGCCACGCCACCGTTGCTAGTCTGGCTGCAGCCAGGCACCACTTCGCAACGCAGCCGGCGGGCATCGGGACTGGAGTTTGCCGCTTTGCTGACGGGCCTGACTCTCGGCACCTGCCTGAGCTTTCTGCTGGGCTGGCCCGAACGCACGGAGACCCTGTATCTCGCGTTCCCGTTTGTCATCTGGGCGGCGCTGCGCTTCGGCACCCGCGGCGCGAGTCTCGCCATCCTCACCGCCGCCGTGCTGGCGCAGTGTTTCAACGCCTTCGGACTGGGCTCGATCGGCAAGAGCGACCTCTCCACCGCCGCCAAAAACGTCGAGATGCTGGTCAGCTTGGGCGTCTTCAGCTTCGTCGGCATCTTGTCCGGCATCGCGCTGGACGCCCGTCGTCGGGCCGAAGAACGCACCCGCCGGTCCGAGCAACGTTTCCAACGCGCCATCCGCGGCTCCAGCGCCGGGGTGTGGGATTGGGACGTGCGCGCCGACACCACGTTTTACGCGCCGCGCTTCAAGACGTTGCTCGGCTACGACGACAGCACATTTGCGGCGGCGTTCACGACGCTTTTCGACGCCCTGCATCCCGACGATCGACCCCGCGTGCGCCGCGCACTCGACGCTCATCTGGCCGATGCGACCGCGCCCTACGACATCGACTACCGCCTGCGCACCCGCAGCGGCGATTACCGCTGGTTCAACTCCCGCGGCGAAGCCCAGCGCAACACCGCCGGCGTGATCCTGCGCATGTCCGGCTCCATTCTCGACATCACCGACCGCAAGCGTCTCGAAGCCCAGCTGCAGCAGGCGCGCAAACTGGAAGTGATCGGGCAACTCGCCGGCGGCGTCGCCCACGACTTCAACAACATCCTCGCCGCCATGCTCATGAATCTCGAGCTCCTCCAGCTCGATCATCACGATCCGCAAGACGCCCCCGCCCTCGCCGAGCTCCATCGCCTCGCCAAACGCGCCGCCCGCCTGACCGAGCAATTGCTGATGTTTGCCCGCCGCCGTCACATGGAGCTCACCCCGCTCAATCTGCGCGACGCCCTCAAGGAAACCGGCCACCTGCTCCATCGCCTTCTGCCCGAATCAATCACCGTGCAACTCCGCCTCGCCGGCGACGCCAACTGGGTGCAGGCCGACCACGCCATGCTCGATCAGGTGTTGCTCAACCTCTGCCTCAACGCCGCCGATGCCATGGCCGGCAAGGGCCGGCTTACGCTGGCCGAGGACGTTGTCCAGTTCACCCCCGAAGACTGCCGG
The DNA here is from genome assembly GCA_966250925.1 of uncultured Opitutus sp. GTDB lineage: Bacteria > Verrucomicrobiota > Verrucomicrobiia > Opitutales > Opitutaceae > Actomonas. The sequence goes on from CBINJL010000048.1 coordinate 1,327, forward strand.
CATACCGCCGAGCGTCGCCCGGGCTCCTTCGCGCGCCTGAGCGTGAGCGACACCGGCTCCGGCATCCCGCCTGCCGTGCTCGCGCACATCTTCGAGCCCTTCTTCACCACCAAGGCACCCGGCAAGGGCACCGGTCTGGGCCTCGCCTCGGTCCACGGCATCGTGCACCAGCTCGAAGGCTGGATCGAAGTCGAGAGCGAGCCCGACTGCGGCACCACGTTTCGCATTTGTCTGCCCCGCATCGCCGCCCCTGCTCCGGCTCCGACGCCGATCGACACCGCCTCGCCGCTGCTGGATACCAACGGCCAGACCACCGTGCTGCTGGTGGAGGACGATCCCGCGGTGCGCCAGGCCAGCGCACGGCTGCTGCAATCACTCGGTTGCCGGGTCCTGCAAGCCGCCGACGCCGACCGGGGCCGCGCCACCTGGGAAGCGCAGGCCGGGCAAATCGATCTCATCCTTTCCGACATCGTCATGCCCGGCACCAGCAACGGCCTCGAACTCGCCCGCGAACTGCTCGGCCGCTGCCCCCGTCTGCGTGTCATCCTCACCAGCGGCTACAGCGAACAAATCATCCACGGCGAATCCCTCAACGAGGACCGCCTGCTCTTCCTCGCCAAACCCTACTCGCGCCAACAACTGGGCGACGCCGTGCGTCGCAGCCTGGGACCGGATCGCGCGCCGATAGCGGCATCCGAGTGAAATCCGCCCGCCAGCGGAGATACCGCGCCACCCAGTCAACAGTTGAGCCATCCCAAGGTGGTCGCTCCGGGATCTGCGCTTAAGTTGTGCAACCCTGCCCCACCTTTCCCGCCGCCAGAACCGTGCGGCGCATGGGGCGTATTTCTTCTTCCATGAAACTCGGCCTCGGTCTCTATCGCCACATGCTGACGCGGGAAAACTTCGCGTTCGCCCGCCAAGCCGGCGCCACCCACATCGTGGCCCATCTCGTGGATTACTTCCGCGGCGGTCAACACGCCCACGCCGAGGACCAGCCCACCGGCACCGACCGCGGCTGGGGGCTCGCCGGCGATCCCGACCAACTTTGGACGCTCGACGAACTCGTTGCCCTGCGCCGCGATATCGAGACCGCCGGACTGAAGTTGGAGGCAATCGAAAACTTCGATCCGGCCCATTGGCACGACATCCTGCTCGATGGTCCGCTACGCGACCGCCACGTCGAAAACGTGCGCACCACGATTCGCCGCCTCGGCCAGGCCGGTATCCCGATCATGGGCTACAACTTCTCCATCGCAGGCGTGGCCGGCCGCACCACGGGCAACTACGCCCGCGGCGACGCGCCGTCCGTCGGCATGGAAGGGCCCTATGATCTGCCCATGACCCAGGGCATGGCGTGGAACATGGTGGTCGATCCGACCGCGCCGGCCCACAAGCCGATCGCGCCGATCACCCACGAGCAGCTCTGGGATCGCCTGCACCGGTTTCTCGACGACGTGTTGCCCGTGGCCGAGGAAGCCGGCGTCAAACTCGCCGCCCATCCCGACGACCCGCCCCTGCCGACGATCCGCGGCACTCCGCGTCTCGTTTACCAGCCGGCAATGTATCAGCGCCTGATCGATCTCAATCCGAGTCCATCGAACACGTTGGAATTTTGCGTCGGCTCGCTGGCCGAAATGACCGAGGGCGACATCTACGACGTCGTTGAAACCTACGCGCGCCAAAATCGGCTCGGCTACGTGCACCTGCGCAACGTCGTCGGCAAGGTGCCGACCTACAAGGAGTCGTTCATCGACGACGGCGATGTCGATGTCCTGCGCGTCATGCGCATTCTCCACGACTGCAACTTCGAAGGCGTCGTCATCCCCGACCACGCTCCGCAGATGAGCTGCGCCGCCCCCTGGCACGCCGGCATGGCCTACGCCCTCGGCTTCATGGCCGCCGGCCTGAAGACCCTGCGCTGAACCGTCGGTGACGCGGTTTTACAGGAAGAAACGAGTTCAATTTTCACAGAAGCCAACGAAGAGAACCAAGCCACTCCACTGCATTTTTCTCACAGAAGAAATCAGAGCAAAACAGAGCCACTCCGCCACCTTCGTTCTCTTCGTTTCCTTCTGTAAAACAAACCACCTGCCCCACCGCCCCACCTCCTTCCCGTAGACAGCCCCCCGTGCCCACGCTCCACCTCAACGCCCAACCAATCGACGTCGCTCCCGGCTCCAACGCGACGTTGTTCGATCACGCCGAAAAGCTAGGCATCCGCGTGCCGACCTCCTGCCGCAAGCAGGGCAAGTGCAAGGAGTGTATCATGGAAATCACTACGGGCGCCGAATTCCTCACCGCGCCCGGCCCGGAGGAAAAGCACCTCACCGCCGGTTTTCGCCTTTCCTGCCGCGCCGGTCTCGTCGCCGAAGCGCCGGCCGACGCCGAGATTCACGCCCATACCATGCGGCGCGGCACGCTGCGGGTGGAGAATCAGGCCTACGAACTGCCCGTCCACGCCGCCGGCTTCACCCCCGATCCATGCGTGACCCGCGACGGCGAACGCGTGTTGCTCGACGACATCGAGATCGACCGCCGCCCCGTCACCGAACCGGCCCACGGCATCGCCCTCGACATCGGCACCACCACCGTCGTCCTGCGCCTGCTCAATCTCGAAACCGGCGAACTCGTCGCCACATCCTCCTTCGAGAATCCCCAGCGTTTCGGCGGGTCCGATGTCATGGCCCGTATCGCCTACGACAGCGATGACACCACCCGCTCGCTGCAACGCACCCTCGCCGGTTACCTCACCCACGCCATCGAGGAGCTGCCGATCGATCCGACTTCGATTTACGAGGTCGTCATCGCCGGCAACTCCACCATGCGCGATTTGTTTTTCCGCCTCTCCGTCCACTCCATCGGCCAGAGCCCCTACCAATCGATCACCGAGCACGAGATGGCCGAGGGCAAACGCGATTCAACCGTGCTCACCAGCACCGGCCGCAAACTCGGCCTGCCGGTCCATCCCCAGGCCCGCGTCTACGGCATGCCCATCATCAGCGGCCACGTCGGCGCCGACACCGCCGCCTGCATGCTCGCCGCCGACATTGCCCACGAGGATCGCCTCGTCGCGATCATGGACATCGGCACCAACACCGAACTCATCCTGGGCAACAAACACCGCGTGATGGCCGCATCCTGTCCCGCCGGCCCCGCCTTCGAAGGCGGTCAGATTTCCTGCGGCATGCCCGGCCTGCCCGGCGCCATTGAAAAAGTGGTCATGACCGACGACGACGAATTCGAAGTCTCCGTCATCGGCGGCGACAGCGAACCGCCCGTCGGCCTGTGCGGCTCCGGTTTGGTTTCGCTGCTGGCCGAACTCGTGCGCGGCGATCGCATGAACCGCCTCGGCCGTTTCGAATACGACGACCACGAGATCGAAGTCGTGCCCGCCACCGCCGACGCCCCGGCCATCGTGTTCAACGAAGCCGACGTCAACAATCTCGCCCAGGCCAAGGGCGCCAATGTCGCCGGCCTGCAGATCATTTTCCAACAATACGGCATCACCGCCGACCAGCTCGACGTCTTCTACCTCGCCGGCGGTTTCGGTCGCCATCTCGATCTCGACGCGTCGCGCCGCATCGGCCTGATCCCCGATCTTCCCACCGAAAAAATTCGCCGCGTCGGCAACGCCGCCGTCGAGGGCGCCTGCATCGCGCTGCTCTCGAAAACCAAACGCGTCGAACTCGAACAACTCGTCCGCCGCGTCGAGCACTGCCGCCTCGAAACCCACCCCGACTTCTTCGACGTCTTCGTCGAGGGCTGCCAGTTCGCGCCCTTCCAGTCCCCCGAGACCAACCACTCCGCCGCCTTTTAACACGGAGGAAACGAAGCAGAAAACAAAGGCAACAGAGCCACTCCAACGCTTCGTTCCTTTTTAAAAAACCAGCCCTGCCTCCCCGCCATCTTGCCGTCCCTCTCTCCAGTTCAGGAGCTTCTGCTCACCGCTCCGACCGTCGCCGTCGCCCGCGCCGAATACCTTCGGCTGCTCGGCTATCCGCCGGGCCACGAACCGGACGAACGCATCGACGCCCTCATCGCCACCACCTCGGCCTGGTATGAGACCCACGGCAAACCCTGGATCTACCTGCGCGAAGCCACCCTCGATCTCTCGCGCGAGCGACTCGTCATCGACGGCGTCGAGTTCAACTCGCCCAAACTGCGCACCCATCTGCGCGACAACGGCGCGTTGCGGGTCATGCTCGCGGCGGTCGGCGCCGGCGCCGCCATCACCGATCACTCGACCGCGCTCTGGCGCGAGTCGAAACCGGACGAATACTTCTTCGCCGAGGTTTACGGTTCCGCCGTGGTCGAGCACCTCACCGCCACGCTTCACGGCCGTATCTGCGATCTCGCCGAACCCTCCGGACTCATGGCCATCCCGCACTACAGTCCGGGTTACGCCGGGTGGGATGTCTCCGAACAAAACCGCCTCTTCGACGTCATCACCGCCCGCCTCGGCCACGAACCGCCCGAGCCGATCGAAGTGCTCGGCAGCGGCATGATCAGGCCAAAGAAAACACTTTTCGGGGTGTTCGGTCTCATCGCGCGCACGCCCGCCGCGCTCGCCAATCCCACCCTCACGCCCTGCGAACGCTGCGCCTTCGAGCCCTGCTCCTACCGCCGCGCCGCCTACCTGCACGCGCCGGTGGCGATCGAGGAGCCCAAGCCCGTGTCACCAAAACCTCAATACACCGTCGCCCGCCGCGCCCTCGGCAAATGGGCCGACCAGCGCCTGCGGCTCACTCCCCGCGCCGACGGCGGAGTCGAGGCCGTCTTCCGCTTCGAAGGCAGCACCTGCTCCAACATGGGCCATCCGCTCGCCTTCGACTACCGAGTCACGCTGTCACCCGCCGCCGATGGTCACCGGATTTTGGATACCGCCTGCGAGCCCGCGCCTGGCGACACCGGTCACACCCAGCAGTGCGCCTGGCTGCGGGACCCCGACGCCACCCTGGCCCGCATCGCCGAGAAGCCGCCGGTCGTCGGCCAACCTCTCGACGCCATCCTCTCCTGGCAACGCGAAGTCCGCCAAAGCGGCTGCTACTGCGACGCCTCTTCCCGCGCGCACAAATGGGGCCTCGCCCTCGAAACCCTCCACTACGCCCTCACCCAAAACAACCAACCCTCCTAGCGCTGTTTCACACGGAGAAAACAAAGACAACAGAGCCCTCCACCGCCTTCGTTCACTTCTGTAAAAACAACGCCAACCGCACCGCTCTGTTTGCCTCCGTTACCTCCTGTAAAAACCACCCCGCCCACCGCCTTCGTTCTCTTCTGTAAAACCCACCTCTCCTTCTCATGATCAAACTCTGCGACATCGACCCCGCCACCGACGAGAAGTTGCCCGGCAATTTCTCCGACAAATCCGGCGTTGGCGTGCACTACGCCAGCGCCTTCATCAAGCAACTCGCCGTCAAGCTCGACGACGGCACCAAGGTCATGTGCAAGCGCAAGGGCCTGAAGCTCACCCTGCGCATCAACAAGGCCCAGGGCGACGGCCTCCTGCGCCGCCTCGAGCATGGGCCCGACGTAAAGACCATGCTGCACAAGGCCCTCGAAGAAGCCGCCGCCAATGCCGGCGCCAAACTCGAAATCCGCGGCAACGAAGTGTTCCTCCAAGCCCCAACCGAATAATCTCTCTGTCCGCCTCTTTTAATCACCTGCCTCTTGGCTCCCCAAACGTCCCTTAACCTTAAACTTCCAACTTAAACTCCCTTCTTATGCGCCCCGAACAATGGGAAATCTTTAAGAAAGCCGCCCGCGGCGAACGCCTCGAAAACATCCCGATGGCCATGATCATCGACAGCCCGTGGATACCGGGCTACTGCGGCGTGAAACACATGGACTTCTTCCTCGATCCCGAGGTCTGGTTCCAGTGCCACCTCAAGATCCACCAGGAGTTTCCCGACGTCATCTTTGTTCCCGGTTGGTGGATGGAATACGGCATGGCCGCCGAACCGTCCGCGCTCGGCGCCAAGATCAAGTTCTGGCAGGACAACACGCCGTCCGAATACCACGGCCTCTTCCGCATCGAGGACGTCGACAAGCTGCACGAATACGAGGTCGAGGCCGACGCCTTCATGGCCCTCACGCTCCATCGCCTGCGCATGCAGAAACAGCGCGTGTTCGACGCCGGCTACACCATGCCCATCGTCACCGCCCGCGGGCCCATGTGCACCGCCGGTTTCGTGCGCAACACCGCCGACTTCATGCTCGACCTCGTCGACAAGCCCGAGCACGCGCACAAGCTCCTCGATCTCTGCACCCGCCTCATCATCGACTGGCTCAAGGCGCAGCACAAAGCCATCGGCGACTGCGTCGAGGGCATCTTCATCCTCGACGACATCGTGGGCTTCGTGAACGAGGAGCATTACAAGGAATTCTGCCACCCCTACCTCAAGCGCATCTGCGATGCCTTTCCCGCCGACTGGGTGAAGATCTATCATAACGACGCCTCCATCGAGGCCTGCATGGATTACCTGCCCGAGGTCGGTTTCAACGTCCTCAACTGGGGCAAACAAACCGACATCGAAGAGGTGAAGTTCCGCATCGGCGACGACATGACGCTGATGGGCAACGTCAACCCGCTCGAGGTCGGCGTGCGCGGCACTCCCGAGGAGTGTTACGCCGCCACCATGGACGTGCTCAACAAGAGCGAAGGCGAACGCATCATCCTCTCCGTCGGCGGCGGCACTTCACCCGGCATGACCAAGGCCAACATCGAGGCCATGCTCTCCGCCCTCAACGCCTACAACAAGGCCCGCAACGGCGAATAACCCGACGAGCCACTCCACCGTAGTTTTTAAACGGAGGGAACAGAGGAAAAAACAAAGGCAACAGAGCCACTCCACCGCCTTCGTTCTCTTTGTTTCCTTCCGTAAAAACCACCTCTGCCCCTCCGCTCCGTTCACCTCCGTTCCCTCCCGAAAATCAATTCCACCGTGCTGACGGCTTCCGCGGCTTCCGTGGCCTCACCAATTCGAAAATCCAGAATCCAAAATCAAAAATCTCCCGATGCCTGACTACGCACTCATGAACCAACTCCTCTACGAGGGCAACGGACCCGAGGTCGCCAAGATGACCCAGGCCGCGCTCGACGAGGGTCTCACTCCCCAGGAAGTGCTCGCCGATGGGCTCATCGCCGGCATGTCCGTCGTGGGCGAAGACTTTAAGCACAACATTCTCTACGTGCCCGAAGTGCTCATCGCCGCCCGCGCCATGAAGGCCGGCATGGCCGTGCTCAAACCGTTGCTCTCCGCCGCCGACGGCGGCAACTCCTCCAAGTCCGGCACCCTCATGATGGGCACCGTGCGCGGCGACCTGCACGACATCGGCAAGAACCTCGTCTGCATGATGGCCGAAGGCGCCGGCTTCGAAGTCGTCGACATCGGCGTCGACCAGAGCGTCGAAAAATTCATGGCCGCGGCCGACCAGTGCAAACCCGACATCATCGGCATGTCCGCCCTGCTCACCACCACCATGACCTACATGAAGACCGTCATCGACGGCTTCGAAGAAGCCGGCCGCACCGACATCAAGTTCGCCGTCGGCGGCGCGCCAATCAGCCAGATGTTTGCCGACGAGATCGGGGCCGACGGCTACGGCCAGGACGCCTCCAGCGCTGTCGACTTGTTTCTGCACTTCGTGGGCAAGGGCGACGCTCCGACCAACCAACCCATCGCCCGCCCCGCGGCCGATGCCACCGACGCGCCCAAAGGCACCCAGACCACCTTCCAGATTCTCTACTGGCAGGACCTGCCCGCGCAGATCAAGGCGAGCGACGAATACGGCGAGGTGAAGATCGAACTGCCCACGCCGTTTGTGGAGCGCATCGACGCCGCCGCCCAGCGCCTCGGCCTCACCGCCGAGGTCGACTACTCCGCCCAGTTCAAATGGGGCGACGAACAGGATCGCGCCGGCGATGCCGCGTCCGTGGCCGCCGCCGTCCAAGCCGAACTCGAAGCCGCCCTGAACTGATCTACCGCCCCCGAAACACATGACGTGCCCTTCCGTATGTTTCGGGGGCTGAAATAAAATGCCTGTTCCGCCCCTCAACATCATCGGGGAGTTGATCAACAACTCCTACGCCCGCGCCCGCCGCGCCTTCACCGATCGCAACCTCGCCGGCTACCAGGAACTCGCCCGCACTCAGAGCGAACTCGGCGCCGCTTACCTGACCGTCAATCTCGACGGCACCCAGCGCATTTCCGTCCGCGCCGAGGAGATGCTGGCGTTTCTGCCCGAGGTCGTGCCCGCGCTGCAGGAAGCGTGCACCACCCCGCTCGCCTTCGACAATCCGTCGGTCGACTACCACCGCGTCGCCCTCGCCCACTACGACGCCGCCAAAAGCGGTCGGCCCATTCTCAATTCCCTCGCCGCCTCACGCCAGCATCTCGACGCCATGATCGGCCTTGTCCGCGAACACGACACCCGCGTGATCGTGATGGCGTCGGAATTCTTCACCCCCGAGGGCAGCTCGCAATGTCTCGATGCCGCCGACTCGCACTCGGCCGCCAAACACTTCGTCGATCTGCTCGTCAACCGCGCCGGCCGCACCGTTGATGACATCATCATCGACGTCGGTCTCGCGCCCGTCGGCGCCGACACCTACGGCCTCGTCAACATCGGTCTCGACGCCATGAAACGCATCACCGCCGATCCCGATCTGCGCGGCGTCCACTTCATCGTCGGCCTTTCCAACTTCGCCTGGGGCACGCCCAAGGGCGTGCGCGAACAATTGGAAAACGCCTACCTCACCATCGCCGGCGAACTCGGCCTCGATTACGCCCTCGCCAACGTCGAGAAACAGCCCGCCGCCCTGCCGCCCGACGATCCCATGGTCGCCCAACTCCGCGACGCGCTCGAACAGGGTCGCCGCGCCGACGGCGAGTCCCAGGAAACCGCCGGCTTCCGCCAGGCCGAATCCATCATGGCCATCTGCGCCGCCGGAGTCGCCGGCGACGACGACGGTTGGGACGACTGATAAAATCTCCCACGCCGATGCCGCCCGTGAAATACACTGGATACACGGAATCCCCGTGGTTTCGAGCAACAGCCTTCCGTGTTCTCCGTGTATTCCGCGGGCACGACCATCCGTAGTTGACTCATGAATACGACGTCCACCGCCATGAGCATCGAGATCACGACGCGCAATGTCGTGACGGTGCCGCTCGCCTATGAGGAGGTTTTTGTCACCTGGCTGCCCACCGAGTCCAAGGATTCGCTCCTCGCCAAGATCTCCGAACTCGCCGCCCTCGGCGTCAGGGCCGTGCCGCACATCGCCTCGAACAAGATCC
>CBINJL010000049.1:0-10620 GCA_966250925.1 uncultured Opitutus sp.
GCAGGCGGAGCGGGACGTGCCGGTGCACAGCTGGCTGGCGCGAATGATGGTCGGCAGCGTGAGCATACACGGGTGGCCGCGATCGCAGAGCACGTTTTTGAAGCCACCGACGGTCATGTTGGTGAGTTCTCCGATGGAATCCTTGAGCAACTCGTCGCCCTCGGCCGCGACTTCGGCGGGAGTCATGCCGAGCGTCTCGGCAGTGGCGAAATGGGCAAAGTCCAGCGGGAGGCGCAGATAGATGATGCCGTTGATATCGCCTACAAACCCGACCGAACCGACGATCTGTTCGCCTTGTGCCGGCCCGTTGCCGGTGCCGGCGATGACGCCGAGGCAGTCGACCTTGTGCCCGAGCATGGTGGCACAGACGTTCTCCACCGCCCGATCGATCGCATTGGCGACGAGCTGAGGGTCGATGGTCGGAGACGGAGTCGTGGCAGGCGCGGGGTGTGGCATGAACGCTACTTCAACGGTCGGATGCGCCCTCGGTTTAGGGAAAATGCCGAGGGCGGTCCGGGCCTGCCCACCTGTGGGCGAATCACTCGGCGGCGGGCGTGGCGGGCGCGGCCAGTTCGAACTCGCGCAGGATGGCGTCGATCAGCTCCACCTTTTCGGCCAGCGGCATGGACGGGTGCAGGCCGTTGTGCCGCACGGTGCCATCGGGGGCGATGATGGCCATGTGCGGGATGCCGTTCACGCCGTAGTCGGGGTTAAAGACCTTTTCGGTGGTGAAAACGACTGGCCAGGTCACCTCGTATTTGGCCGCGAAATCGGCGGTGAGGGCGTATTCCTTGGCCGGATCGTTGCTCGCATCGACCGGCGCGGCTTCGAGACCGTGAACCTTGCCCTGCACGCTGGTGACGCCGACCACCTCGACGGCGGAGCCGGCATAGTGGTCGGTCAACTCGCGCACATCCGGGAAGGAGCGGATGCAGGGGCCGCACCAAGTGGCCCAGAAGTCGAGCACGACGACCTTGCCGCGCAGATCGGACAACGTTTTCAGGTTGTCCTCGGACGCCCAGTCGAAGTGCAGCTCGGGCGCAGGGTTGCCCACAAGATTGGCGGCGGCTTCTTCGCGCTCCTGCTGGGCCTGGAACTGGGCGAGCACGGTGGCGGCCTGCTGGCCGGCTTCGGTCTCGGGAAAGGTGGCGGCCACGTGGGCGAGGATCTTGGCGCCGCCGTCGATATCACGCAGGATCTGGATGGTGTAGGCCGCGTGCATGAAGTTGAGCTGGGCGGCTTCGGGCGAGCGGTCGTCGGCGTATTTCTCGACCAAGGCGGCGAAGGCCTCCGTCTCGGGCGCGAAATCGTCGGAGGATTGCGGGCCGCTTTCGATGCGGGCCTGTATGCGGGCATTGAGCGCGCCGAGTTCTTCCAGCGGGCCGGCGGCGGCTTCGGGCGCGGCGGCGGGAGTGGCCGGGGTGGCGGGAGCGGCGGTTTCATCGGCCTGCAGAGCCGGGCCGGTCCAGGCGAGCAATCCGGCGCAGAGGGCGAGGAGTCGAGTGCGAGTTGACATGGAGAGAAGCAATTCGAGTGGTATCGCGTCGGAGCAACCGCAAACGCGGAAAATTCCCGGCCGTCGCGGCGGGTTGGGCGGGAGAAATCGCCGCCTCCGGCGTTGACAGGCGCGGACGGCTGGCTGCGCTGGTCGGTTGCGTCCCGTGCCACTCATGACCGATAAACGTCTTCCCTTCACCCAAGCCCAATTGGAATCGATCGCCGCCCAAGTGCCGACGCCGTTCCATATCTATGACGAAGCGGCGATGCGCGCCAATGCGCAGGCGTTTTATGCGGCCTTCGACTGGGTGCCGGGCGGCTTCAAGAATTTCTTCGCGGTCAAGGCCTTGCCGAATCCGCACGTGATGGAAGTGCTCAAGGCCGAAGGCCTCGGCGGCGACTGCTCCTCGCTCGGCGAATTGTTGCTCTGCGAGGCGGTCGGCATCACCGGCGAGGACATCGTGTTCACTTCCAATGACACCCCGGCCTACGAATACCGGAAGGCGGCCGAATTGGGCGCGATCATCAACCTCGACGACATTTCCCACCTCGATTTTCTGGAAAAGGCGCTGGGCGGCAAATTGCCCGAGATGCTGTGTTTCCGTTACAATCCAGGCCCGCTCAAGGCCGGCAACGCCATCATCGGCAAGCCCGAGGAGGCGAAATACGGTTTCACCCGCGAGCAGCTTTTCGCGGGCTATCGGCAGGCGCAGGCGAAGGGCGTGACGCGTTTCGGCCTGCACACGATGGTGGCGTCGAACGAGCTCAATCCCGACTACTTCGTCGAGACCGCGCAGATGCTGTTCGACCTCGTGGTGGAGCTGAATCGCGAGCTCGGGATTCGTTTCGAATTTCTCAATCTCGGCGGCGGCATCGGCATCCCTTACAAGCCGGAACAGACGGCGGTCGATCTGGCGCTGGTCGGCCAAAAAATCCGGGAGGACTACGAGGCTACCATCGTGGCCAACGGGCTCGGCCCGATCAAAATCACCATGGAATGCGGCCGCATGATCACCGGCCCCTACGGTTATCTGGTGAGCCGCGTGCTGCACAAGAAGTCGACTTATAAGGACTACGTCGGCCTCGACGCCTGCATGGCCAATCTCATGCGCCCGGGCAGGTATGGCTCGTATCATCACATCAGCGTGCCCGGCCGCGAAGCCGCACCGAAACTGGTGTGCGACGTGACCGGCTCGTTGTGCGAAAACAACGACAAGTTCGCCATCGACCGCGAGATCCCCACGCCTGAGATCGGCGACCTGGTGGTGATCCACGACAGCGGTGCGCACGGCCACTCGATGGGGTTTAACTACAACGCCAAGCTCCGCTCCGCCGAAGTGCTGTGGCAGGGCGGCGAGCACTGGAAACTCATCCGCCGCGCGGAAACGTTGGCCGACCACTTCGCCACCCTGGATTATCCGGGTCTGGCGAACGCCTGACGCGCCTTCTGCACCTACGCATACTCCCCGAGGCTGCTACGCCGCGGGCGCATCTGCGCAAGGATGCGTATGGGCGGGACGTGAGCGCACGCTAGAGTAGGATGAATCAATCCTCCTTCCGATTCTCATGCTCATGTCCCGCCGCGTTGTTTTCCGATTTGCCTGCCTGCTTTCCTGCCTGAGCCCCGTTGCGGAGTCGTCCGCTCAGGACGTTGCCATGCTGCGGAGCATCGAGACCGTGCGCCCGCTCGACGATACGCGCTGGATGGGGTGGGAGCAGATCGACCCGACCACGGTTTATCTGCTGGAGCCGGGGCAAATGCCGCAGGAATGGGGCCGGTTGTGGGGCTTGCCCGCGGACAATGCGACGAGCGGAGAACGCATCCTCTGGGCCGGGCGCGAGTTTGTGGCGGTGGCTGCGCGCGACGGCTCGGGGCCGGTTGAAAACCACAGCCTGCCGGGCGAGTGGAACGTGGCGCTGGGTAACGACGTCGGCTTCGTGATCAGTGATGGGACGCGGATCATGTTTTCCCGCGATGGCACGAATTGGCAGCCGGCCGCAGACTTCGAATTGGATTGGGACACGTGGATACTGGACCGGCAGGCATCGGCGAATCAGTTCGCCCTGTTGCTCGCGCATCGCATCGAGACGGACGGGGCGGAGCACAGCTACCCCTCCGTCATGATTTCCGCGAACGGGATCGACTGGCAACGCACCTTCGCGGGCGAACCGGCGCCGGGCCGGGAACCGATACTGAGTCATTTGCGACGCGAGGCGGGGCGTTGGCTGGCGGTCGGATCGGGGGCGGCGTTTGTGTCGGCCGACGGCAGGGAGTGGACGGCGGAAGCAGGGGTGATGGCGAGGGCCGCCGCGGCGGAATCAGAACCTGCGTTGAACGCCGATGAGGGAACCTGGGCCGAAGGCCCGCACGGTTGGCGCCATCTGTCGTTTGATCGCGCGGGCAAGTTGCGCGTGCGCACTTTGGCGGAAGTGCAGAATCCCCCGGCACCGGATGTCGAAGGCGTGCTCGCGCAGTGGGCGGAGATTGAAACGCGTCTCCATGCCCAGACCGACCTGGCGGGCTTTTATCGCGAACTCGTCGGTCTCGTGCAGATGTTGCTTGATTCCGGCAACGCCGCGCTGGGGGAGGCGGCCCGCTCCGCGGCGGTGCAGCTCGTGCTGCAACGCGCCGATGCGGCGGGCCTGCGGGCGTTGCGGCCCCTGCTGTCGGACAAGGCGTTTGCGGACTCGATGCTGCTGGTCGAAAAAGGCGCTGAGATTCTGCGCTCCACTGGTCCGGCCGCGCTCACGCATCAACGTGCGCGGCGCGGGACGGCGCCGGAAGCCGACGGATTTGATCCCGGGCAGACGCGGCGCAACCTGCTCGGTGGGGTGTCCGGCTCGGCTTACGATCTCGGCGTGCTGCACTTCACCGGCAATTCATTGCCGCGCGACCAGGATATCTCGGCGTTTTGGGTGCACGTTTTGCTGCAACTCCAGCCTGAACTAAACGACCTCGACAGTCCGGAAGGGCAGGCTGGACTCCTCGCGGCCGGCAGCGGAGTGGCGGCGGGCAACTCACTCGGTGCATTCGGCACCGGTCGGGGCGAAGCGTCGTTGAGCCCGGAACGTTGGGCGCGGGTGGAACAGGCGGCGGCAGCGGGATTGAAGGCGGCGATCAACCTCGTCGAGACCCGCGCGCGTTGGCGCGTGGATACCGCGCATCTGCCGGAACCGGTCTGGCCACCGGCGGCAGCCAGCGGATGGGATGAGGCGACGGCGCAAAAAAATCGCGCGCTGTTCGATCAACACGTGGCATTCAGTCGGGATGTGATGGCATTTCGTGCCCGGCTCACCCCGGGCGCCGAGCCTGATCGGGCGGCCTGGGCAGAGCTTTTGGCGCGGCACGAAACGTTGTTGCAGGACCCTGCCGTCGGCGCCCTGCACGACGCCTACGTGCGCAGTGCGGTGGCGGTGGCGCAGCTGATGACATCGGACGATGTGGTGGATGATCCGTGGCTCACGCACCTGGCGCATCTCAAGGACGCGATGGCCGTTGTGGCCATCGAACCGGAGGCCTGGCTCTTCCGCGCCCGCCTGCTGCAGTGGAGCGGGCAGCTGGCTGAAGCGCGTCGTGACGCCGCCATCGCCGTGCTGTTGCTCGATCTCGAAGCGGTGCGAAAGATGCGATTCTACAATCTCTTTGCCGAGCGCACGCGATTGCTGGCGCTGGAATTGAGTTTGCCCGATGCGGTGCTGGCCGCGCCGCAGCAGGGCTACAGCACCTACAACCTGCAGGTGGCGCGAACCCACGCGATGCAGGGGAAATTTGATGCGGACGACGGGCGTCTGGTCGAACGGCTCTACGCCAATCTCGGGGCGCGTCTGCTGGCGGCGTGGCGATTGCCGGACCCGGCCGAAGCGGCGCGGGCGGAGGCCGATTTGTATTCAGTTTATGGATTCGATTTGAGCGGCCTGCCCTATCCTGCGGAACGGTTGAAGGAATGGCACCAGCTCGCCGCGGACTACCGTGATTACTACGAGGAAAAACCGGAGGAAGCGCTGGAGCTGATGGAAGAGCTGGTGGTCGACGCAGGGCATCCGGCAATCATTTTTCAACGCGCTTTGATGCTGGGGAAATTGCGTGGACCGGAGGTGGAAATCGCGGCGCTGGAGCGGCTCCTCGCAGGTTGGCCGGACTGGAAACTGTCGTCCGCGAAGACCCGTTTGGCCGAACTGCGGGGGAGGCAGCGGGAGGCCGACGTGGCGGCATCGGAGGCGGCTTACGCCGAGGCGGTGACGTTGTTCAATCGCGGGGAAATGAGCGCGGGACGCGCCAGGCTCAAAGCTGCGACCGCCGGCACTTTTGCGGCTTTGCCGGCCCTGCATTTGCTCGCGGAGTTGGAAGCGAAGGCAGGCGAGATGGCGCTGGCCGAGTCGCATTTGCAACGGGCGCTGGCGCAGTATCCGGAGAACCCGGCGGCGGGCGCGCGGCTGGCAATGTTTTTCATCGGAACGCAGCGGTTGGATGAAGCTGCGAAAGTCCTGAACATGGTTGAGAAAACCTCACCCGATGCCGCGGTGTTCAAGGCGGTCAAGGCCCTGCACAGCGCCATGACGACCATCACGCTGGTGCCGGAGGCGGGATTGCGGGCGGCGCAAAATGCAGTGGAGCAAATGGAGACGTTGAAGGACGGACCGTTTGTGCCGGAAGTGTTTGTTATCTCGGCGCAGTTCAAGCTGGCTTTGGGCGATCGGGCCGGGGCGCTGGACGCGCTCATCGTGCTGGCGAACGGACTGCCCTATACGCCGCCTGAAATTTGGTTTCAGATCGCGCAGCTGCTGGTCGCCACAGGGAAGACGGCAGAGGCGAAACCCTATGCGCAAAAGGCCGCGGATCAGGGCATGGCCCAGGCTCAGGCGCTGCTTTCACGATTGCCCTAGGTGTGACCGCTCTGGGCTCTGCGCAAGGATGCGTATGGGCGGATCGGCGGTGGTGCGCTAGGGTCGTCGCGTGCGGGCCCGCTGCCCCGGGCCGAACTGACGTTTGTTTTCCCCAACCCACTCCTCTCCGTGAGTTTTTGCATGGTTTCGTTTGCCGGACTGCGGCGCGATCGAATTCCGGTCACCGGTTTCGTTTCGTTGGAACCGAGGCACGGACGTTGTTGATGAACCGGAATGGCCCAGTGCGACCACGAATGCCCCCACCGCCTCTGCCGGGGGAAGTCGACGAACTGCGCTACGAAACACGCAACGACGCCTTTTCCCCGGCGACTGTGTATCTGTTGCATGAATACACATTGGAAATGTCGGCGGAAGGGCGGGGCGCTTGGATACTGCTCTTGGCGCAGATCGACGAAGTGCGTCTGGCCTACGCGCCGACGCGTCCCGAGCCGGGGCGCTACCGATGCGAGATCATCAGCCGACGCGGCGGCACGAAGTTTTTTAATCGGCGCTACGAGGGCGTGATGTCGTTTTGCGACAGCAGCGAGGAATACCGGCGCTTTGTGGCGGCATTGGTGATGCGAACGCAGCGTGCCGCGCCGCACGTCATGCTGGTGGCGGGAGTGCGGAGCGGCATGTATGCGGCCGGTTGGGTCGGATTCGGAATCTGTCTCGCGGCGCTGCTGGGCGTGGCGGCATTTTCGCTTGTTTCCGGTCTCTGGTGGCTGGTCTTGCTGAAGGCGCTGATACTGGCCTGCTACATGCCCGCGGGCTGGCGCTGGCTGCGCAACAACCGCGAAACGCGATTCCCGGCAGAGGCAATTCCAGCGGCGGTGCTGCCAGCTCCCTAGGATGACTTCCGGGCGGCATCGCGCAGGGCGAGGAGCTCGGCCTTGCGACGTTCGCGGAAGCGGCGCTGGCGCTCGGCGTTGTTGCGGCGTAATTGTTCCGCGGATACGCGCGGCCGGCCGGCGCGGAGGTCGATCGGCAGGTCCACTTTTGGCGTGAAGAGATTGCGATTCTTGAACGCCGGCGGACTGTCGCGCAGGGCGAGGAGACGTTCATCGGGCGCGCTCACGGTAAACCAAGGTTGGGGCGCGATGCGACTGGTCTGGCGGGTCCAGCGTGGCACCGGAAGGCCCACTGATTTGGCGGTGTGCTCCGCGTAGGCTGCGAGCCAGGCATCGGCGTAGCCACCTTCGGAGAAGCGACCGCGGAGCAAGGCCGGTTCATCTTCGATGGTCCGGCGCAGGGCCACGCGGGAACGGATCGCACGGACGGTGTGCAGCCAATCCTGCAACTCCAACCCCAGGGTGCGCGGGTCATCAGCCCGGGCCGCGACTTCAGCAAGACTGTGTGGCCGTTGATTCAGGTTCATGGTGTGTCGGGAGAAGGTTCGATCTCGGCAAGGAGACGGGCCGCCATTTTGCGGGCGAATTCGTGCGGGATTTCACCGGGGAAAAATCGTTCATAGATTTCGTCCACTACGTCGATGCCGGCAGGTTTGATTTTGTGCAGGAGAAAACGGATATCGGGTTCATCGCCCAAATAGCCGAACATCGCGGGACGCGCTGCCTTCAGCTTGAGGGCCAGCAGGTAATTCGCCGTCGGGATTGATACCTGCAGACCCGGTTCAAATTCCTGGGAGGGGTAGGGGCGGCGCTGATCGAAAGGAGAGAGGAACTGTTGCACGTTACCGTTCAGCCAATCTTCGGGCAGATCCTGCTCGGTCGCGACTTGGGCCACGAGGCGTGCGCCGATGGCGGCCGGTCGGATAATGGCGTCGACATCGCGGGTCGCTTCCCGGGAGCCGTAAACCAAGGTGAACACCGCGCCGCCATAGAGCGCGACCTCCAGCACCACACCTTCCGCCGTGGCGAGCGCGGACAGCCGTTTCAAGGCACGGCGCAGGCGGGCGGGACTGTAGGCTTCGTAGGGCATAGGATAAAACGTTACGTAACGGTTTATTAATTTCAAGCTGACGCTGCGGAGTCACGGGAGGTGAGCTGAACCGGCGGTGTTGGCCCACAGATTGCGGATAACCCGTATTCAGAATGAACCTATGTTCCGCATTGAGGTTTAACGCAAAGACCGCCAAGGTGCGCAAAGCACGCCAAGAAAGGCGGTAAGGAAATAGCAATACCTCCACAGGCGTTCACCCCGCGGGTGAAGCCGGGGGTAACCTTAGTGGTTTGGGCTCCGCCGGGTTGGGGTTTGTTGTGGTGTGAGAGGCCGGAGAACGGTGAGGCAGGCGGGGCCACGTTGTCGCTGCGCTCCAACGCGGCTACGGGGTGCGGGCGGGGGAGTGGGTAGCCGCGCTTGAGCCGGAGGCGAAAGCGTGGATTGCGGCCGGGTTAGGCTGAACACGCGGCAACTCGCGTCCGGCGGACGATCCGGTTCAGTCCACAGGTCACAAAAAAGCCCCGCCGGAATTGGCGGGGCTTTGAGAACAGGAATGAGTAAGAACGCGAACGGGTCGTTCGTCGGGCTTACTGCTTGAGGTCGGCCACGGCTGCCTGGGCGGCGGCGAGGCGGGCGACCGGCACGCGGTAGGGCGAGCAGGACACGTAGGCCAGGCCGATCTTGTGGCAGAACTTCACCGAGGCCGGATCGCCGCCGTGTTCGCCGCAGATGCCGAGCTTGATGTCGGGGCGGGTCTGGCGACCCTTGGCGATGGCGATCTCCATGAGCTGGCCGACGCCGGTCTGGTCGATCGAGGCGAAGGGGTTCTTCGGCAGGATTTCCGCTTCGGCGTAGGCGCCGAGGAAGGAGCCGGAGTCGTCGCGCGACATACCCAGGGTGGTCTGGGTGAGGTCGTTGGTGCCGAAGGAGAAGAACTCCGCGGTCTGGGCGATCTCGTCGGCGGTGAGGGCACCGCGCGGGATTTCGATCATGGTGCCGACCGAGTAGGGAACCTTGGTCTTGGTTTCCTTGAAGACCGCCTGGGCGGTTTCGTGGACCACGGCGACCTGGATTTCCAGTTCCTTGCCGAAACCGACCAGCGGGATCATGATCTCGGGCTTGGCTTTGATGCCCTTCTTCTTGGCTTCAACGGCGGCCTCGATGACGGCGCGGGCCTGCATGCGGGTGATCTCCGGATAGCAGACGCCGAGACGGCAGCCGCGGAAACCGAGCATGGGGTTGAACTCGTGGAGTTCGGCCACGCGGGACATGATCTTCTCGACCGGGATGCCCAGCTTGTTGGCGAGGTCGAGTTGCTGCTCCTTGGTGTGGGGCAGGAACTCGTGCAGGGGCGGGTCGAGGAAGCGGATGGTGGCGGGGAAGCCCTTCAGCGCCTTGAAGATGCCGAAGAAGTCCTTGCGCTGGAACGGAAGGAGCTTGGCCAGGGCGGCTTCGCGGGCCGCGGTGTTGTCGGCGAGGATCATCTCGCGCATGGCGTCGATGCGGTCACCCTCGAAGAACATGTGTTCGGTGCGGGTGAGGCCGATGCCGACGGCGCCGAAGGCGACGGCCTGCTCGGTCTGCTCGGGGGTGTCGGCGTTGGTGCGGACGGTGAGCTTGGTCACCTTCTTGCACCAGTCCATGAGCTGCACGAAGTTCTGGTAGGTGCCGCTCTTCTGGGCCTTCTTGTTGCCCTTGAGCAGACCCTGGATGACTTCGGACGGAGCGGTCGGGACTTCGCCGGCGAAGACGGAGCCGGAGGTGCCGTCGATGGAGAGGAAGTCGCCTTCCTTGTAGACGTCCTTGCCGACGGTGAGGGTGCGCTTCTCGTAGTTGACGTGGAGGGCGGCGGCACCGCAGACGCAGACCTTGCCCATCTGGCGGGCAACGAGGGCGGCGTGCGAGGAGACACCACCGCGAGCGGTGAGGATGCCTTCGGCGGCGATCATGCCGCGGAGGTCTTCCGGCGAGGTTTCGACGCGGACGAGGAGAACCTTCTGGCCCTTGTTGGCGGCTTCAACGGCGCGGTCGGCGTTGAAGTAGATCTTGCCGGTGGCGGCGCCGGGGCCGGCGGGCAGGCCGGAGGCGATCTTGGCGGCGGTCTTGACGGCCTTGGAGTCGAAGATCGGAGCGAGGACCTGTTCGAGCTGGTCGGCCGGGACGCGGTTGATGGCGGTCTTCCAGTCGATGAGTTTTTCCTTCACCATTTCGCAGGCGATGCGGACGGCGGCGACGCCGGTGCGCTTGCCGTGGCGGGTCTGCAGCATGAAGACCTTGCCTTCCTGGATGGTGAACTCGAAGTCCTGCATGTCCTTGAAGTGCGATTCGAGGACCTTG
>CBINJL010000050.1:0-10546 GCA_966250925.1 uncultured Opitutus sp.
AGTTCGCCGCCGCCGGATTCGGCCATGTGCCGTTGGTGGCCGACATCCACTTCCTCCCCAACGCTGCGATGGAAGCGGTGGAGCACGTGGAAAAGGTCCGCGTCAATCCGGGTAATTACGCCGACAAAAAGAAATTCGCCGTCAAAGAGTATTCAGATTCCGACTACGAAGCGGAGCTGGAGCGCCTGCACGCCGCGTTTTCGCCGTTGGTCAAACGCGCCAAGACC
Organism: uncultured Opitutus sp.; assembly: GCA_966250925.1. Taxonomy (GTDB): domain Bacteria; phylum Verrucomicrobiota; class Verrucomicrobiia; order Opitutales; family Opitutaceae; genus Actomonas. The sequence goes on from CBINJL010000050.1 coordinate 228, forward strand.
CTCGGCCGCGCGCTGCGCATCGGCACCAATCACGGTTCGCTGTCCGATCGCATCATGAACCGCTACGGCGACACCCCGCTCGGCATGGTGGAGAGCGCGCTGGAGTTTCTCCGCATCGCCGAGAGCCACGACTTTCACGCCATGATCCTCTCGATGAAGGCCTCGAATCCGAAGGTCATGATCGAGGCCTACCGTCTGCTGGTGCAGCGCATGGCCGAAGAGGACATGCACTACCCGCTGCACCTCGGCGTGACGGAAGCCGGCGACGGTGAGGACGGCCGCATCAAGAGCGCCATTGGCATCGGTAGCCTGCTGCTCGACGGTTTGGGCGACACCATCCGCGTCTCGCTGACCGAGGACCCGGTTTACGAAATTCCTGTTGCCCGTGCGCTGGCGGACAAGGCCACCGCCTGCTGGCGCGCCCCCGCCGTGCCGGCCCACCGTTTCCCGATCGAAACGCCTGACCCGATCGATCCGTTTCATTTTCATCGCCGCGAGGTCAGTTCACTCGCGCTCGGCCCCGAGTGCGAAGTCGGGCCGGAACAGCCGCCGCGTATTCTCGTCCGCGCCGCCGGTGTCGCCACGCTCGCCGCCACCGGTGCCGCCCTCCGCGCGCCCACGCTCAAGGACAATCCGCCCGAAGGCATCGTGGTGCCCGTGCGCTCCGTCAACGACCTCGCCGCTCTGCCCGCCGCCGCGGCCGGTCTGCCGTCAGCATTCCTCGCCCTTGATCTGGCCGCGGAACTCGCGCTCGACGAGGTCGCGCCGATTCTCGCCGCCGCCCAGGCCACGCTGATCGTGCAACGCGCTTTCGGCGCCGACGACGGAGAGGCGTTGCGCACCTGGCTGAAGTTACTGCGCCAACATCCCGCCCATGTGCTCGCCGTGGCGACCGGCCCGGCGGAGCTCGCCGCGCTGACTGGCATCCTCGCCGAGCACGCCGACGCCCGCGTGCTCATCACCCTCGCCGATGGCGCCAAACCGGCCGGCGAACACGCCGTCGGCGCCTATCGCCGGCTCGCATCGCATCTCGCCGGAGCCGGCCTGCGCACGCCGCTGTGGATTCGCAATACGCCTGAAACCGCACTGGCCGGAGACCGCAGTTATCTCTCGCGGTTGCTCGATGCCGCCATGCTCACCGGCGCACTGCTGTGCGACGGCCTCGGTGATGTGGTGAGTCTTGAAACGGAACCCGACGCCCCCCGCGCGGTGAAGACGATCTACAACGTCCTGCAGGGCGCCGGCGCCCGCATCACCAAGACCGAATTCGTGGCCTGCCCGTCCTGCGGCCGCACCTTGTTCGACCTGCAGACCACAACCCAGCGCATCCGCGAAAAAACCGGCCACCTCAAAGGCGTTAAAATCGCCATCATGGGCTGCATCGTAAACGGCCCAGGCGAAATGGCCGACGCCGACTTCGGCTACGTCGGCGGCGCCCCGGGAAAGATCAATCTCTACGTCGGCAAGACCTGCGTCCAATACAACATCCCGCAAAAAGACGCCGACAACCGCCTGATCGAACTCATCCGCGAGCACGGAAAATGGGTCGACGCCGAGCCCGTGGCGGCCGGCTGACACCTCCGCGTGACCTCGGCGTAACAAAATCAACACTACGCCGCGCGACCCGAAATCACACCGCCATGCTGGGTAAAACGGCCGTTTTGTAGTGCCCGCGTCCCTACGGGGAATCCCCCGAGTTTTCGGCCCGGGAATCCCCCTTTCAACGCAACGAAAAAATTCAAAAAAGTTATCCGCCCGAGCCTGTGAATAACTTGTTGGAAAGTATGCCTTGAAACCCCAATTTGCCTGTTCGTTTACTGCTGCCCCTCCGCTTCTCCCCTCCCACACGAGACGGACCGCTCTTTGCCACGTTTGATCGCCCAGACTTCTGCGCCCGTCGCTTCAAGTTTACCTACCCCTTGATTGCCAACGACTTATCATTCATCATTTCATCCTGATACGTTTTTTAGGCAATGACTTCCCGTTTTTCGAGTGAACCGCAGTTGAAAGAGTTTGGTGGCTTCAGCCGTGTCAGGATCGGGCCTCAGCCCGTGTTGTGAATAAAACCGACTATCCGCCTGAACTTAATGCCTGCCGTATCGCCGATCTCGTCTCTCTGGGAAACCGTCAAACAGGACTTCAAAAGCCTGTTTCCGGACGACGTTTTTCAGCTCTGGTTCGAGCCCTTGACCTGTCTTGAGGCCAAGGAGGACAGCCTGACCCTGGGTGTGCCCAACGACTTCGCCGCGATCTGGATTCATGACAACTATCTGGATCTGATCGTGCAGCGGCTGCGCCTCACCGCCGGCCACGATGTGGCGGTCCGGCTGAAGAAGGCCGAGATCCACTCGGCGCCCGCCCGCAGCGAGGCCGCCCCAACCCACTCGCGCCACGGCCACGAAGTCCGTCCCGAGCTCGCGCCGTCCCGGCCGTCGGGCCGTCGAGGCGGGGTGTCGCGCGACACCGCCGCCCGGGTCGGTGGCCACGTCGGCAATCTCAATCCGCGCAATACCTTCGAGACCTTCGTTGTCGGCAACAACAACCAGATGGCTCAGGCCGCCGCCCTCGCGGTCGCCCAGTCTCCCGCCCAGGCCTATAACCCACTCTTCCTCTACGGCGACACCGGTCTGGGCAAAACCCACCTGATGCACGCCATCGGGCACGCCATCCTGCGCCGCAAACCCGATGCCCGCGTGGCCTACCTCTCGACGGAGAAGTTCACCAACGAGTTCATCCAGGGCCTGCAGGAAAACGCGCTCGTCAAGTTCCGCCAACGCTACCGCAACGTCGATGTGCTGCTGCTCGACGACGTGCAGTTCCTCGGCGGCAAGGAGCGCATCCAGGAAGAGTTTTTCCACACCTTCAACGACCTCTTTGAGTCCGGTAAGCAGATCGTCCTCTCCAGCGATCGCCGCGCTTCCGAAATCGCCAAACTCGAGTCGCGCCTCGTCTCGCGCTTCGAATGGGGCCTGCCTGCCGACATCCAGGCACCCGACTTCGAAACCCGCGTCGCCATCCTGCGCACCAAGGCCAAGTCCCTCAATCTCGAGGTTCCGGCCGACGTCATCACTTTCGTCGCGCAAAACATCGCCAAAAACATCCGCCGGCTCGAAGGTGCCCTGATCAAGGTCGCCAGCTACGCCTCCCTCACCGGTCGCCACCTCGACGTGCCGACCACCGAGATGCTCCTCCAGGACGTGTTGATGGAGCAGGCGCAGAACATTCTGACGATGGAAACGATCCAGAAGCGGGTCGCCGATCACTTCCAGATCCGCCTGGCCGACATGACCAGCAAGCGCCGGCCCAACAACATCGCCATCCCCCGCCAGATCGCGATGTATCTCTCCCGCACCCTGACCAAACATTCCCTGCAGGAGATCGGTGATGCCTTCGGCGGCCGCGACCACGGCACCGTTATCCACGCCTGCAAGGCGGTGGACAACATGATGGAACAGGACCAGACCATGCGCGGCAGCATCGAGTTTCTGCGCAACCAGCTCAGCCGCTGAAGCGTAATTGGGATTTACGAATTCAGACTTACGATTTGAAGAGTTCCGGTTCTGTTTCCGGCCGCTTGAAATCGTCCTTCGTAAATCGTAAATCGTAAATTCCCATGAGCCTTTCCGTCGAACAAACCCAAGCCGTCGCCCAATGGGTCCGCGACGGCGCCAGCCTCTCGGACGTGCAAAAACGCATCCAGGACGAGTTCAAACTCTCCCTGACCTACATGGATGTGCGTTTCCTGGTCGACGACCTTGACGTCACCCTCGTTGATCCGGCGCCCAAGGCCGACGCCAGCGACGTGTCCAAGGCACCCCCGCCGCCCCGCCCGGCCGCTGCTGCCGCCGACACCGGCACGCCCGACGCCGACAATGCTCCGATGGCGGAAGACGATTTTGCCGACGATGAGGCCCTGCCGCTTGGCGGCTCCGTCACGGTCGACGTGGACAATGTCACCCTCATCCCCGGCGCCATGGCCAGCGGTTCGGTCACCTTCAGCGATGGCGTCACCGGCAAGTGGATCGTCGACAACTACGGCCGCCCCGGCTTCACCGAAGTCAGTCAGGACGGCTACCGTCCGTCGCCGGAAGACGCCCAGGCTTTCATGCAGGAACTCAGCCTCGCCCTGCGCAAAAAAGGCATGGCCTGAGCCGGAGAACGCCCCCGCGACGGCAAGGCAGTTTACAGCAGGAAACGAAGCGAACAAAGTCCTCAGCCCCCCGGCGGAGTGGCTTCCTTCCCTTCGTTGCCTTCTGTAAAATAAACGAATTTCCGCACGAGCCGGGCAAATCGCCCGGTTGCAGATGGGACGAAACATCGGCGGCGGCACGGCGTCTCATAAGGTAACAATTCTCCTGAATAATTTCAGGATTACCACCGTCTCAACCGACCATGAACGCCATCGCCCTGTTTTCCCGCCGTCGTCTCGCCGCGCTCGCCGCCCTGACCCTCGGCACTCTCGCCCTCGTTCCCGCCGCCTCCGCCGACCGCACGCGTGTTTCGGTCGGCATCGGGATCAACGTGCCCCCCGGTGGCCGGGAATTTCACCACGGTCGTGACCGCTACTACGCCTATCGCGGCAGCTACTATCGCTGGGATCATGGCCGCTATATGCGTTGCCCCCCGCCGCACGGTTACTACGTGCCGCGCCTGCCGCATAATTCCGTGCGCGTGGTGATCGGTGCCGACACCTATTACCGCGCCGATCACATCTACTATCGGCCGTCCCGTGCCGGCTACGAAATCGTCGAAGTGCCGGTCGCCGCGCCAGTCGTGCGTTATGACGATCCGGTGGCCGACAAACCGATCGGCACGCCCATTCGCAGCAACGACAAACTCGTGGCCGTATGGCTCGACGACACCCGCTATCTCCTCGACGACGGCCAGTATTTTAAAATGGGCAGTCAGGGCCGCGTCTGGGTCCCCACCCCGATTGGCGCCACGGTCAAGGAACTGCCCATCGGTGCGATCACCGTCTGGCATGAAGAAAACGAATACTTCGAATTCGACGGCGGTTACTTCCGCCGCAGCCCCGACGGTTTCAAGGTCGTGACTGCTCCTTGGGAAGGCGCCGAAGTCAGCGTAGCCGATGCCGCGTCGGCCCCTTCGGAGTAACGTCCTGCCTTTTCGCGGCACGACGCGAAAGAAGACTGCAGCAGCAGCCAACCCGCACGCCCTAAAGCTCCGCGCTGCATCTGCCCGCGCATTTGCTCGCAACCGCTGCGGCCGGCCGATGTCCTGTCTTCGTAAATCGTTCTCCTCAGCTCGAGGAGGACGGTGTCGATACAGAGACGCACCCTTCGATGGCAAAATCGGCCCAGCCCGCCCGTATCCCTGCTCCGGTTTCCGCACCTCCGGGAATCACAAACCTCTTCGCCCTCGCAACGACGCTGACGTTGCTGCTCGCCGTGGCCGTCATCTGGCGTTTCTCCGCCGGTCCTGCGGTCGCGATTTCGCCTGACTATATTGTCCTTACCGGACTGCTGCTGGCGGCAACCGTGCTTGCCGCCGCCACCGCAGTCGTCGCTTGGCGCGCCACCCGCCCATCGTCCTCAGCTGCCTCCCCGCAGGGGCATATCGACGAACGTCCGCCGCAAAATCTCGATGACGTGCTGCGCGAAGCGGACTGCATTGTCTGGGAAGCCAACGTCGCCCTGCTTTCCGACCGCGACTGGCGCTGGGACATGGTCGTGCATCCCTCGGCACTGTTGCGGCGACTGGAGGACAACGCGCCCCAACACAACACCAGCGCCGCCAGCGGACTCTGGCACCATTTCGATACGCCCGATCGCGAAGAAATGGACCGCCGGGCACGTCACGCCATGGAGGCCGGTGCAGCGCATTACACCCAACGCTTTCGGCTTATCCGCGCGGGCAGGATTCACTGGATTCACGAGTCGGTCAGCATCGTGCGCCACGCCGACGGTCATTTCGAGCTGGTGGGCGTTGCCACCGACATCACCCCGCAGATCGAAATCGAAGCACGTTTCCGCGGGGCGTTCGATTTCGCCGGCATCGGCATGGCCTTGGTCGGACTCGACGGCTCTTGGCTCAAGGTCAACCCCGCCCTCTGCCGCATCCTCGGCTACTCCGTCGACGAGCTGATGCAGGCGACGTTTCAGGACATCACCCACCCCGACGACCTCGCCGGCGACCTCGACCATGTGAATCGCCTGATCGCCGGCACCGCTGAATCCTACACCCTCGAAAAACGCTACCGCCACAAGGCCGGCCACATCGTGTGGGGGCGCCTCACCGCCTCCATCGTGCGTGGCGGCAGCGCCGGCGAACCGCTCTACTTCGTTTCCCAAATCGAGGACATCACCGCCAACAAACACAACGAGGCCGCCCTGCGGGAAAGCGAACACCGCCTTAGTCTCTTCGCCGAACGCGCCCCCGCCTCCGTCGCCATGTTCGACCGGGAGATGCGTTACCTCATCGTCACCCAGCGCTGGATCGAAGACTACGGCCTTTCACATCGCGCCGATCTCATCGGCCGCTCCCATTACGAGGTGTTTCCCGAAATCACCGCGGCCTGGAAACAAATCCATCAACGCTGCCTCGCTGGTGTCGTCGAACGCTCCGATGCCGATCTTTTCCGCCGCACCGACGGTCGCGAACAGTGGCTGCAGTGGGAAGTCGGCCCGTGGTTCGACGCCACCGGTCAGGTCGGCGGCCTCGTCATGTTCACTCAGGACATCACCGACGCCAAACAACTCGAACAACACCTCGCCGAAGCGCGCGACCAGGCGCTCGAAGCCTCGCGCCTGAAATCGGAATTCGTCGCCAACATGAGCCACGAAATCCGCACACCGATGAACGGCATCATCGGCATGAGTGAAATCCTCGCCGACAGCGGACTCGACCCCGCCCAGGCCGACATGGTCGGTGTCATCCGCCGCAGCGGCGAAGCGTTGCTTCATATCGTCAATGACATCCTAGACTTCTCCAAAATCGAATCGGGCCGCTTCGCTCTCGAACGCACCGACTTCAATTTGCATGCCTTGGTCGACGACACGCTCACCCTGCTGGGCACCTCCGCGCACAACAAGAACCTCGACCTGCGCAGTTCCTTTGACCCCGAGCTCGCCGGCCTGTGGAACGGCGACGCCGGCCGCCTGCGCCAGGTGCTGACCAACCTGGTGGGCAACGCCATCAAGTTCACCGAATCCGGCACCGTGACCCTGCACGTGCGCCGCGCCGACGGCACCGCCTCCACCGCTCACACCGCCCGCGTGCGGTTCGAAGTGCATGATACCGGCATCGGCATCGCCGTCTCCGCCCGCGCCCGCCTGTTTCATCCTTTTTCCCAAGCCGATGCCACCACCACACGCCGATTCGGCGGCACCGGACTCGGGCTCGTCATTTCGCGCAACCTGATCGAACTGATGGGTGGCACCCTGGATTTCGAAAGCGAGGAAGGCGTCGGCACCACGTTCTGGTTCGAAATCGTCCTACCGCGCCATCGGGCAGAAATCAGCTCCACGTCGTATTCGAACCCACCGCTGCCCCCGAGTGGCACCACACCGGCGCCCAAACGCACTTCCACCCGCCCCCCGATTGAGGCTCCCGCCAAGGCCCTGCACATTCTGGTGGTGGAAGACAACGAGGCCAACCGTGTCGTCGCCGCCGCTATTCTCGCCCGTCTTGGTCACCACGCCGATTTCGCCTTTAATGGCCGCGAAGCATTGGCCTCACTCGAAAAACATCCCGGCTACGACCTGATTCTAATGGATTGTCAGATGCCTGAGCTCGATGGCTACGAAACCACCCGCGCCATCCGTCGCGGCGACGTGCCCGGCCTGCGCCGCGACATTCCCATCGTCGCACTCACCGCCCACACCCTACCGGCCGATCGCGAACATTGCCTCGCCGCCGGCATGGACGATTACCTGCCCAAACCGCTGCGTGTCCCCAGCCTCGCGACCATGCTGGCCACGCATACCGGCGCTGCGTAGCAACCATCGCCTCAAGCCATCGGATTTTACAGCAGCGAACAAAGCCAACAAAGTGGCCACCAAGATATAATATCCCACAGCTTGGTTAACTTCGTTGCCTTCTGTGAAATATATGACCGGGGGCCGTTGCTTTGCGCCTCCCCCCGTAGCGCGGTGCTTCAGCCCGCGTTCACTCCGCCAGCAACGCCCGCAGGCCAGCCTCGTCGAGAATCGCCACGCCGAGTTTCTCCGCCTTGGCCAATTTCGAGCCGGCTTCACTGCCCGCCACCACATAGGTCGTCTTCTTGCTCACGCTGCCGCTGACTTTGCCGCCGGCGGCTTCGATCAACTCGCCCGCCTGATCGCGCGTCAGCGTCGGCAACGTGCCCGTCAGCACAAAGGTCATGCCGGTAAACTTCGTGCCGCCGCCGCCCGATCCCGGTGCCGTCGGTTCGACTCCGACCGCCAGCAGGTCGTCGATCACCGCCCGATTGTATCCATCAGAAAAATACGCCGTAATCGCTTCGGCCATCGTCGGCCCGATGCCGCTGATGACCGACTCCTTGTCTCGAATATAGGCGTCGAGTCCCGCCTCAGCCAGCGCCCGCAGACTGCCGAAGACGCGCGCCAGATCCTTGGCCGCCGCCGTGCCGACGTGGGTGATGCCCAGCCCGTGAATGAAACGCCAGAGCTCGGCCGTCTTGCTCGCCTCGATCGCGGCCAGCAGCTTGTCGGTCGATTTCTCCACGCTCTTGCCCAGCGTCAGCAGGTTGTCACGGGAAAGTTGATACAGATCCGGCAGACGCTTCACCCAGCCCTTGTCGACCAGTTGATCGATCATCGCTTCGCCGAGGCCTTCGATGTCGAGGCATGCGCGCGACGCGAAATGCGTCAGCCGCCGCCGCACCTGCACCGGACACTCGCGATTCGGGCAGCGCACCGCGACTTCGCCTTCAAACTGCACGGTCGCCGTCTCGCAGGCCGGACAACGCTCGGGAAACACATACGGCTCGCAGGTCGGCGCCCGCTTGGAAAGGTTGACCGCAATCACGGCGGGAATGATTTCGCCCGCCTTTTCGACCGACACGAAGTCGCCCACCCGGATGTCCTTGCGCGCGATTTCGTCGCGATTGTGCAGCGTGGCACGCGAGACCGTCGTGCCAGCGAGCTGCACCGGCTCCAGCTCGGCCACAGGGGTGAGCACGCCGGTGCGGCCGACCTGGATCGTGATCGCCTTGAGCTGCGTTTCCGCCCGCTCCGCCTCGAATTTGTAGGCCATCGCCCAACGCGGCGCCTTGCTGGTGGCGCCGAGCGTGCGCTGCAGCGCGATCGCATCGAGCTTCACCACCGCGCCATCAGTGGCATAGGCAAAATCGTGACGCAGCGCGTCGAGTTCGCGGATCGCCGCCACGATGCCATCGGCACTGTGCGCCACCCATTGCTTCTCCACCGTCGGCAGGCCCCAGGCCTGCACCCAGGCGTAAAACTGCTGCTGAGTCTGCGGCAACGCCTCCACCGGTTCGGTGTAGCCGCGGCCATACAACACGATCTCCAGTTTGCGCTGCGCGACGACCGTCGCATCGAGTTGCTTGATCGTGCCGGCGGCGAGGTTGCGCGGATTGGCGTAGAGTTGCAGACCAGCCTCCTCGCGCTCGGCGTTGATGCGCTGAAATTCTTCGGTGGTGAGATAGATTTCGCCGCGGATTTCGATCACCGCCGGGATCGGCGCGTCGCCACCGCCTGCGTCCGCCCGCAACGTGCGCGGGAGGGTTTTGATCGTGAGTGCGTTGGCCGTAATGTCGTCGCCTTCGACGCCGTTGCCGCGGGTGACCGCGCGCACCAGTTTGCCGTCTTCGTAGGTCACGCTCACCGCGAGCCCGTCGATCTTGGGCTCGACCACAAAACTCAATTCCTCGCGCTCGAGTTCCCGCTGCAGCCGGGCGTGAAACTCGCGCATCTCGTCCTCCGAATAGGTGTTGTCGAGACTCATCATCCGCTCGCGATGCGTGTAGGAACGAAACCCCTCGCTGCGGTCATCGCCCACCTGCGTCGTCGGCGAATCGGCGGCGGCAAACAACGGAAACTCCGCCTCCAGATCAGCCAGCTCGCGTTTCAACGCATCGTAATCGCGATCGGAAATCTCCGGCGCCGCGTCGCGATAATACAACGCGTCGTGATGCGCGATGATGGTGCGCAGTTCCGCCATGCGTTTGTCAGCGTTGTCGGGGCTCATCGGGAGTCAGCAGATAGGTTGAAGGATCATTTGGCAACCGGCGCCGATGCCGACTGGCGACGGCCGAGGTTGGTTTCGAGCAACGCCCGCCAACGCGGCCAGCGCGCGTAGAGGCCCACCGCCACCGCCGCGCCGAGGGTGTCCGCCAC
>CBINJL010000051.1:0-10455 GCA_966250925.1 uncultured Opitutus sp.
CGGGAGAGCAGGGACCGCGGGTGCACTGTGAACGCGATCGCGCAACGTGTCCCGCCCCTCCCGGGGCGGGCTACCGGGGTGATCGGGCGTTAATGGTCATCTGGCCTGCCGATGCCGCCTGCGGCGGGAGAACGAGAACGAGAATGATGGGGACGGGACGGTCAGCGGCCGCGGCGGAGGCGGCTGCGACCGGCGGGCTGACCAGAAGGCGCCGATGGGTTTCCTTTGGGCGCGTGGCCTTGCGGGCGGGCCTTGCGCGGGCGGTTCGACTGCTGCGGCTGACCGGAGTTTTTCTGCGGCGGGCGGGGTGGGCGTTGTTGCTGGCCGCGGTTGCCGCCGCCTTGCCGGCGCGGGTTTTTGAACGGTCGCGAGGTGTCGACGCGCGGCGGGTGGCCGTCGACGTAGGCAAAACCGTCAAGGGTGAGCTGAGGAATGCGGGCGCCGATGAAACGCTCGATGTCGTGCACGTCACCGCCGTCTTCGGGCGAGGCCAGCATGTAGGCGTCGCCCACCGCCATGGCGCGGCCGGTGCGGCCGATGCGATGCACGTAGTCCTCGGGATTTTCCGGCACGTCGTAGTTGATGACGTGGGACACGCCGGACACGTCGATGCCGCGGGCGGCGATGTCGGTCGCGACCATCACTTCGTAACGCCCGTTCTTGAAGCCTTCGAGCGCAGCGGTGCGCTGGCCCTGCGAGCGGTTGGCGTGGAGCACGGCGACGCTGTGTTTGGCCGACTTGAGTTTGCGCGCAATGCGGTCGGCGCCGTGTTTGGTGCGCGAGAAAATGATCACGCTCTGGTAGTCTTCGCGTTCGAGCAGGCCAAGCAGCAGGTCGAACTTTTGGTCGAAGGCGACGGGGAAGAGGGCGTGGTTGACCGACTCGTTGACCGAGCGGGTGCGGCCGATGACGATGCGCTCGGGATCGCGCAGGGCGAAGCGGGCGATCTCTTCGATTTCCGGCGGCACGGTGGCGGAGAAGAACAATGTCTGCCGCGATTTGGGGCAGAGTTCGACGATGCGTTTGACGTCGCGGATGAAGCCCATGTCGAGCATGCGGTCGACCTCGTCGAGGATGAGCACGTCGATGCCGCGCAGGTCGATGCTGCGCTCGTTGACGAAGTCCATCAGGCGACCGGTGGTGGCGATGACGATGTCGACGCCGTTGCGCAGCGCGTCGCGTTGTTTGCCGTAGCCGACGCCGCCGTGAAGCACGGCGGCACGCAGGTTGGTGAAGCGGCCGAAATTGCGGAAGGCGGTCTCGACCTGGGCGGCAAGTTCGCGGGTCGGTTCGAGCACGAGGACGCGCGGACCGCCGGGGCGATGTTGGCCGAGCCGCTGCAGGACGGGCAGGGCGAAGGCGGCGGTCTTGCCGGTGCCGGTCTGGGCGGAGCCGATGAGATCGCGGCCGGAGAGCACGACGGGAATCGCGCGCAGCTGGATGGGCGTCGGGTCCTGGTAGCCCATGGCATCGACGCCACGCACGAGGTCGGGTTGAAGTCCGAGAGATTTGAACGGCATGGGGCGAGGCGGACGTTTTTCGGACGGAAGGCGAGGGTTTTATTTACGCAGCCGATCAGCGGAAGAAAGGCGGAACGGACTGCGCAGGTCGGGAAGTTCCGCGGAATTCTGATCGCTTGCCTCTGGCGGGCGGAGTAGGGCAGGGCATGGAAAAACGAAAATTTGCCGAACTGGGCTTGTCCGACGCGCTGTTGAAAGCGGTGGATCGGATGGGTTTTGAGGAGGCGTCGCCGATTCAAACCGCGGTCATTCCGCTGCTGCTGGAGGGGCGCGACGTCGTGGGGCAGTCCGCCACGGGTTCGGGCAAGACGGCGGCGTTTGCGATCCCGGCGATCGAGCGGGTCGATCCGCAGCTCAAGCGGGTGCAGGCGCTGATCCTGTGTCCGACGCGCGAACTGGCGGTGCAGGTGGCGGAGGAGGTCAACAAACTTGCCTCGTTCAAACGCGGCGTGCTCGAAGTGCCGATCTATGGCGGGCAAAGCTACGAGCGGCAGGAACGCGCGTTGCGGGCAGGCGCGCAGATCGTGATCGGCACGCCGGGGCGTGTCATTGATCACTTGGAGCGCGGCACGCTGAATTTTGAAAACCTCAAGATGGTCGTGCTCGACGAGTGCGACCGCATGCTCGATATGGGGTTTCGCGACGACATCGACCGGGTGTTGGCGGCGGCGCCGAAGGAACGGCAGTCGTTGTTCTTCTCGGCCACGTTGCCGTCACAGATTCGCGATCTGATCCGGCGTTACACCAACAATCCCGAGTCGGTCAAAATCGCGGCCAAGGCGCAGAACGCCCCGCGGGTCGAGCAGGTGTATTTCGAAGTCGACCGCCGTTCGAAGATCGAGGCGCTGACGCGACTGATCGACCTGCACGATTTTCGTCACGGCATCATCTTTTGCTCGACCAAGATCATGGTCGATGAACTCGACGAGCACCTGCACGCGCGCGGTTATCAGACGGATCGCCTGCACGGCGACATCTCGCAGTCGCAGCGCAACCGCGTGACGGAGAAGTTCAAGAAACGCGGTTTCGAGTTTCTGGTGGCAACCGACGTGGCGGCGCGCGGGCTCGACGTCGATGACCTCGAAGTCGTTTTCAATTACGACCTGCCCAACGATGCGGAAGACTACACCCACCGCGTCGGCCGCACCGGGCGCGCCGGCAAATCGGGCCGCGCCTTCACCTTCGTTTCGGGCCGCGAAGTCTACAAGCTGCAGGCGATGATGCGCTACGGGAAACTCGACATCCGGCGCGAACGTATCCCGTCGCTCGATCAGGTGGAGGAGGCCCGCGAGAATGCGTTTTTTGAAAAGCTCAAGGCGACGCTGGAGGCGGGCACGTATCGGCGGCAGGACCGCATGATCGACCGCCTGCTCGAACAGGGGCACGCCAGCACGGACATCGCGTCGGCGCTGATTCACCTCATGGCGGCGGGCACCGAAGCCAAGCGTGAGGATTTGCCGGAGCCGGGCGCTTCGAGCCGCGGACGGGATCGGGGCCACGATGACGGCGGCGACGAACGCGGGGGGGCGCGGGGCCGCGGGCCGCGGCACGAAAAAGCGGCTTACGATCGTCCCGGTCGCACCGGACGCGAGGCGGGTTACACCACGGTGTTTTTCAACATTGGCCGCAAGGACCTGATCAAACCGGCCGACCTCGTCGGCAAGGTGGCGGGCGTGACCAAGTTGCCGGCGCAGATCGTCGGCGCGATCGACATTCGCCAGCGGCACAGTCTGGTCGACATCGACAACGACGCGGTCGACATCGTGCTGCAAAAACTCGCCGGCGTGCGGGTGAAGGGCGTGAGCCTGCAACCCGTGCCGGCGGCGGAAGCGGAGTGATCGCGCGCCGCGGCCGATCTCCCCGGTAGCCCGCCTCGGGAGAGGCGGGACACGTTACGCGATTGGGTTGACGGTGGTCCGGAGGTCCCTGCTCTCCCGAGCAGGGCTACCCACCTCTTCTGCTTTTCGTTCTCGTTCTCTTACTCGTTCTCATTCTCCCGCCGCAGGCGGAACGGAAATCAGTGGTCCGGCCGTCCTGCGCGCACGAGGGGCATGAATCGGTCGAGAACGAGAACGAGTATGAGAACGAGAATGATTTTTGCGCCGTAACCACCTCGTTACGGCGCGGTCCTTGACACGTCTCCACCCGAGCACTACTCCGGGGACCCGACATGGATGCTGTTTTGGAACAACCCGTGTTGGTGTTAAACCGCCTCTGGCAGGCGGTGAATGTCATCGGCGCCAAACGCGCCTTTGGCCTGCTTGCGAGAGGACACGCGTCGGTGATTCACAATGCCACCGATGATTTCCGCGTCTTCTCTTTCATGGATTGGATGGATTTCTCGGTGAGCAATCCGCCGCTGGATGAAATGGACGCGGTGCATACGCCCAGCACGGTGGTGCGGTTGCCGCGGGTCATTTTGCTGACGATGTTCGACAAGCTGCCGCGCAAGGAGATCAAGCTCACCCGCGGCAACGTGTTCCAGCGTGACAAGGATACCTGCCAATACTGCGGCCAGATCTTTGCGCGCGAGGATCTCAATCTCGACCACGTCATCCCGCGCGATCGCGGCGGCAAGACGACGTGGGAAAACATCGTCTGCTCCTGCATCAAGTGCAATTCGCGCAAGGCCAACCGCCTGCCGCACCAGGCCAACATGCGGCTCATCCGCAAGCCGGTGCGGCCGCGTTGGCGTCCGGTCATTTCCCTCGTGCTCAACACCCAGCAGCGCGAACGATGGAAGGACTTCCTCGATCTCGCCTACTGGAACGTCGAGCTGGAGGAGTGAGCGACGCGGGAATTCCGGGGAGGCGAAGTTGAGGGCGCGACGCCTTGGCCGCGCATTTTAGGAATTATTCCTAACTGTGGGCAGGCGGAGTGAAGACTTGTTCTAAGTCTTTTGTAACAAAGAAGATTTATTGTTTCCGGAGGCACCGTTCGTGACGGATGGCGCAGTGGTATTGCGATCGCCCTGCTGGGCGCGGTTTTGAGAGTTGAGCCAGAAAATCACGCCGCCTAGCTGACAGCCTCTCCTTGGGCGTCGATCGCCCGGGGAGGTTTCAACCGACTCCCTGCTTCCCCATGCGTTTATTCAATCGATCCTATTCGTCGTCGCCGGTGCGCCGCCTTTTTTGGTGCGCGTTGGCGTTGCTGAGTCTGCCGCTGGCGGCTCAGGCGCAAAACCTCACCGGTTCCTGGAACTTCCGCGGCTATTACGTGGAAGCCTACGGGGGCCTGAGCACGAGCTTCGAAAGTGAGTTCGAATCCGGCACCTTCACTTTCACTGCCGGCAGCAACAACAACTACACGCTGCGCGTGGTCGATCAATATGGCACCGAGGACATCAGCCTTCAATTGATTCGCACGGGCAACGTTTACCGGGGCAGTTTTCCCCCCGAGCAGGACGGCACCTCGATGAATTATCAGGATGTGTCGATCACCCTGGTCGGCGACGACTACGCGCTGCTCATTTCCGACACGCGCAGTGAAGGGACCGAAGCGCATCTCGCCCAGCAGATCTTCGGGTTCGAATCCGCGGTGTATGTGCTTTCGCGCAATACGTTCCCGACACCGACTGCGTCCACTTGGACGGGCGAGTTCGCCTACCGCCTGACCGGTCTGGCCACCACGCAAGGCCGTCCGTTGTTCCAGGAAACCGCGCTGGAATCGTCGATCAGCTTCAGCAACAACGGCGGGGTGACCGCGATGATCGACGGCACCCTGATGGGCATGGCGCAGGAAGGCCCCGGAGTGTGGGGAACCATTACGGAACAACTCGACGGCCGCTTCCCGGAAGCCGCCGGATTTGCCTTCGAGCGTCACCAGCTCGCGCAATACTTCGTCGCCATCCCGGTCAGCGCCACCGAAGTCGCCTGGTGCCGCAGCTCGGCCTGGATCGGTGCGGAAGGATCGTATTTTGTGATCTACACCGGTGAAACGGTTTCCGGCATCGCGACGCGCGACACGCGCACGCCGCCCGCCATCACCCGGCAACCGGCCAACGTGTCGGTGCTCACCGGCGGTCAGGCCTTCATCAGCGTCGAAGCCACCGGCAAACCCGCGCCGACCTATGACTGGGAACGCTCCACCGATGGCGGCGCGACCTGGGTGTCAGTGATGGCCGCGGGCCTGGGCGGCTACACCGGTGCGACGACTGCCACGCTGGTGGTGGAACCGTCGGTGCTGCACAACGGCGACCAGTTCCGCGCCGTCGTTTCCAATCCGGCCGGCTCGGTCACCAGTGCGGCAGTCACGACGAAGGTGCTGGCGGAAGCCACCGCCCGTCTGCCCAATCTGTCCGTGCGCACCACGCTGGCGGCGGCGCAGACGCTCACCGTCGGCTTCGTGATGAACGGCGGCACCAAGCCGCTGCTGCTGCGTGCGATCGGTCCGGGGCTCGCCGAATACGGCGTGCCCGGCACCATGCCGGACCCGAGTATCACGTTTTTCAATACGAGTGGAGTCGAGGTCGCCGGCAACGACGACTGGCGTGCGGAGGAAGGTGAGCTCTTCGGCCAGCTCGGCGCATTTCCGCTGCCGGAAGGGAGCAAGGACGCCGCCCTGCGGGTGTCGCTTAGCGGAGGCAGCACCGCCCAGGTGCGGGGCACTCCGGGTGGCGTGACGCTGGTCGAGGTCTACGATATCGGTGATGAAAACACCACCCGCCTGGCCAACGTCTCGGCACGCAATCAGGTCGGCACCGGCGATAACATCCTCATCGCGGGCTTTGTGGTAAACGGTGCGGATCCGAAGAACCTGCTCATCCGCGGCATCGGTCCGATGCTGGCGAAGTTCGGCGTGCCCGGCGTGCTGAACGATCCGAAGCTGGAGGTTTACAGCAATCGCACCGGTGAATTGATCGCGAGCAACGATAACTGGAAGCCGGCCTTGCGTCCCAGCTTCAACACCACCGGTGCCTTCGATCTGCCGGACTACAGCCTCGACGCGGCGTTGATCCTGACCCTGCCGCCGGGTCCCTACAGCGTGCAGCTGCGCGGCGCAGACGGTGGCACGGGTGAGGGGTTGATCGAGATCTACGAACTGCCCTGACGCTCGCGCGCCACGCCGCGATTAAAAATCAAAACGCGCCCAAAGCACTTGGGCGCGTTTTTTGTCTGCGTATTACAACAACACCACTGCGAACGGTCAGCCATGCCGGAGGCAGGTAAACCTGCGGTTTTTTCACAGAAGGTAACGAAGGCAAACAAAGCGACTCCGCCGTTATTTTCTTACAGGAGAAAAGGGAGGAAAACAGAGCCACTCCGATGCGGACTGACGGCCTCGCGATCTTCTTATCTTCTGTAAACTTTCTTCAGGCTGACGGCTCTGTTCCTCTCCGTTTCCTCCTGTAAGAAAATGATGTCAGCGGAGAGGCTTTGTTGCCCTTCGTTTCCTTCTGTAAAACGCCCTCCGCAGTAAACTCAGGACGCCGGTGCCGCTCACCGTTTGATTTTCTGGCGGCCGAGCAGCCAGATCGCGGCCGCGGCGCAGAGGTCGGTGACGGCGACAAGAATGCGCAGCGGCTTGGGAATGACTCCGGGCAGCAGCAGGATGACGAACGCAAACAGGATCAGGAATCCGACCGCGAGTTTGAGCAGGATGAGTTGACGGCCGGGATCACCGGTGGGAGCGGGCATGGGTGGAGAACGAGGTGGAGAACGAGAACGAATCCGGGAAATGAATCCGGGTAGCCCTGCTCGGGAGAGCAGGGACTGGAGTGAGTGTCGTGGGGGTGAGCGTGCGATTTGTCCCGCTTCTTCCGCAGCGGGCTACCGCCTGCGGTGAGAGAACGAGAATGAGTTTAGGCGAGGGGGAGGACGATGCTCATGGTGGTTCCCTCCGGGCCGGTGGCGCGCAGCACCAGATCGCCGTGGTGGCTGGCGAGGATGCGCTTGGCAATGGCCAGGCCGAGTCCGGTGCCGTCGGGACGACCGGAAAGAAACGAGTCGAAGATGCGGTCACGAATATCCTCCGCGATGCCGGGGCCGGTATCCGAGATGTCGATACGCACCATCCTGCCGCCGTCCCTCGGCGTTTCGAGCGCCACGCCCACGGAGATGCGGCCGCCGTCAGGCATGACCTGGGTGGCGTTGATGAGCAGGTTGAGCAGCACCTGCTGCAACTGGCCCTTGTGGACATCGATCACCCAGGGCTCGGGGGGCGGATCGAACTGCAGCTGGATCTTGCTCTGGGCGAGTTTGAGCCGGATGAGGACGAGGGTGTCCTCCACGATCTCGGCCACGCTCCAACGCGAGTGCAGGCTGGACGGGGCCTTGGCGAAGTTGAGCACGCGCGAGACGATGGCTTCGAGTTGATCGAGTTTTTCGGTGATGACGCGCACGTCGGTGCGGCGCGGATCGCCTTCGGGATAATCGAGGCGCAACGTGCTGAAGAGCAGTTTCAACACGGTGAGCGGATTGCGAATCTCGTGCGCGATCTCGGCCGCGAGCAGACCGAGGGTGGTGAGTTGTTCGTTTTTGCGCAGGGTGGCCTCGCTTTGGAAAACACGGGCGTAGAGCCGCGAGTTCTGCAGGGCGACGGCGCCCAGACTGGCGAGGGCGCGCACGAGGCGTTTCTCGTCGTTGTTGAAGCGGTGGACGCCGCCGGTGAAGACGACCAGCACGCCGATGATTTCGTCCTCGATCTGGATCGGCGTGGCCAGCATCGAGCGCAGGCTGGGTTCGCGGGGCAGATCGATCACGTCGCCGAACTCGGGCGATTGCACGTTGGCGAATTCGACGGCGCGGCGGGTGTGAATGGCGGAGGCGACGAGGCAACTGTCGAGCGGCATGACGCCGCCGGGCAGCAGCGAGGGTTCCGGGCCGTCATAGGCGACGAGACGGGCGGCGCCGGCGGGAGCGACATCCGGCTCGTGCAGAAAGAGGGCGCAGGCGCGCGAGCCGGTGATGACGCGGGCGTCGTGGGTCATGCTTTCGAGCAGTTCCTGCGGCTCGAGTTTGGTGACGAGGGTCTGGCCGATGGAAATGAGAGCGGAGAGTTGGAGTTCCTTGCCGTGAAGGTTTTTCAACTCCCAATGGCGCTCCATCACGCGGGTGGCCTCGGCGGTGAGTTCGAGCATGAGATCGAGGTCGGCATCGCTGAACTGGCCGACACGGTCGCCGTCGACATTGATCACGCCCATGACGTGGCCGTTGGAGCCGATCATGGGGGTGACCATCTCGGTGCGCACGTGATCGCGCACGCGCACGTAGCGCGGGTCCTGGGAGACATCGGCGACGAGTTGCGGGCGACCGTGAAAAGCGACCCAGCCGGTGATGCCCTGACCGAGACGCAGGGACAGTTCCTCGGGATCGGAGCCGTCGATTTCGTTGGCGATTTCGATCTCGAGTTTACCGGTGTCGGGATTGAGCAGGGAGATGTCGCCGGAAACGGCACCGAGTGCCTCGATCACGACACGCAGGATGGCCTGAAGCACGACACGCGGTTCGTCGCGACGACCGGCGAGCGTGCTGATGCGATAGAGTGCGGGAAGGGTGCGAGGATCGGCGGGAAGCTCCACGCGGCGCAGTGTGGGCAAACGCGCCGACTAGGCGCCAGACTTAGTTACCGTCTCCGCTCCGCCAGGGAGCGCAAACTTCACACCGCGGTGCGGGTGGGGGTGGATTTGGGGGCGACGATGGCCGTGAGCGCGGCGCGCAGGTCGTGGAGACGGTTGGGCGCGCAGATCGGTTCGTTGCTGATGTCGACGATGTAGAACGTATCGATGGCGATGTGACGCTCGGTGCCGATGCGGGCGAAGGTGATGTCGAAATTGTGTTCGCTGATGGTGCGCGCGACGCGGAAGAGCAGGCCGATCTGGTCCGGCGCCTGGATTTCCACGATGGTGCGTTCCATCGAGAGTTCGTGATAAACGTCGACGCGCGGCGGGAAGGTGGCCTGGACGATTTCGACCCGGCTGGATTCGCGCGAGTAGCGATGGTTGGCGGCTTCGCGCTCGGCCTGGGCGCGGATCTCGGGCAGCAGGTCGCTGTTGTGCATGAGCGCCTTTTCGAGCGTCTCGTGGAAGATCTTCTGCGCCTTGGCACTTTCGACCACACCACCGCCGGATTCGGTGACGTAGAAGGTGTCGATGGCAATGTGGTCGCTGCGGGAAACGACCTTGGACGAAAGAATGGACAGTCCTGCCACGCTGAAGGCGCCGGCGAGTTTATAGAACAGGCCCGCGCGATCCCAAGTGACGATGTGCACGACGGTGAGGGAGCGGTTGAGGTCGTCGCGCCACTCGACCACGGGGCGAAGCGACCCGATGGAATCGGTGGCGGCGATGGTGCGCAGGAGCCGGTTGACCATGCCGAGATGGAGGATGATCTCGGCCTGGTCGGTGTTCAGAAAATAGCGATCGGGCAAGAGGCTGAAGTGCGCGCTGATTTCGTCGGCGCGAACATCGGGCAATGCTTTGGCAAGGAGTTCCTGCTGGATCATGGCGATGCGTTTCGAGTGCCGGGCGGCGAGACTTTCGCCGTGCACGAGTGCTTCGAGGGAGCCGCGGTAGAGCTGGGTGTGGAGGACGTCCTTGTAACTGTTCCACAGGCTGGCCGCCGTGCCGCGGGCGTCGCAGTAGGTGTGCACAAAGAGAAGGTGCAGCCGCTCGGGCTCGGCAACCTGTTGGGCAAACGCTTCGGCGGTGGCGGGATCATCCACGTCCCGCTTCTGCCAAAAGCGTGCCATCATCAGGTGATTTTTGATGATAAACGCGATGGTCTCGCGTTTGTCCTCGTCGACTTCGAGGCGCTTGAGCACGGGCAGGGCGATGTGCATGCCGGCGTCGGCGTGATCGCGGATGCCGCGGGCCTTGCCGATATCATGCAGGAGCAGAATGAGATAAAGCAGGGCGGGTTCGGGCGTCTCGCGCAGGGCGGTGCGGTATTTGCGCGAGGTGTCGTCGTCCTGGGTGAAGATTTCGTCGAGCACCCGG
>CBINJL010000052.1:0-10402 GCA_966250925.1 uncultured Opitutus sp.
AGAGTCTGGTGGCGCGAGGTCATGCCGGGGCGGTGAAAGGCGAAGCGGAGAAGCCCTTGAATTCGCTGGCGACGAGGCTGAAGGCGAAACGCGTGCCTTCGCCGCGCACGCTCTCCACTTCGAGTCGCGAATCGTGGCGCCGCAGGAAATCGAAACAGATGGACAGCCCGAGTCCGGCGCCGTGTTCGCCGCCGAGACCGAGCTGGCTGGGCAGCGGCGTGAGCCCGCGGATGCGCGCCACGTCGTCGGCGGTGATGCCCACGCCGTTGTCGCTCACTTCGAGGCGCACGCGACCGTCGCGTTCAGCGGCGTGCACGGCGATGCGGCCGCCTTCGGGCACGAACTTGATGGCGTTGCAGACGAGGTTGCGCAGCACCGCCTCGATGCAGGTGTAGTCGCAGGACAAATACGTGTTGCGCGGCGCGTTCCACGAGAGTTGCAGGCGTTTGAGATCGGCCTGGGTCTTCACGCTGCGCGCGACTGATTCGAAGAGGTCGTCGACGAGATAGTCCTGCCGGTCGACGCCGATCTGGTCGTTCTGGATGCGGGCCCAGGCGAGCAGGTTTTCCATCAGTTCGGAGACGCCGCGGGCGTTGGCCTCAATCTCGTTGGCGTAGTGCTGCACGTCGGTGCTCGAAAAATCCTGAGGCGAGCGCGAGATCAGGCTGGCAACGCTCACGAGGGCGTTGAGCGGAGTGCGGATGTCGTGGGCGAGAAAGGCGATGAAACGTTCCTTCTGGCGGTTGGCGGCGTTGAGTTCGGCGGTGCGTTCGTCGACGGTGCGCGCGAGGGTGGCGTTGAATTCGCGTTGCAGGGTTTCGCGGCGCGTCATCTCGGTGACGGCGCGGGCCTGGGCCTGTTCGCGGGCGCGATTCACGGCGAGGAAGCGATCGACCAGACCGTAGGCGAGGATGATCATTTCGAGGCAGGAGGCGAAGAGCCACTGGTGCAGCACGGCGGTGTCGACCGGGGTGCCGGCGAGCGTGGCCGCGGTGTAGCGGCAGGCGGTCAGGCCCAGCAGCGCGACGGCGGGCAACAGCGTGCGGGCGGCGGGGAGACGGGCCAGCGCGGCGTCGATACCGAGCGCGAGCACGAGCAGGGTGGCCGCGCTCCACAGCAGCGTGACCGGCACGCGCAGGCCGTCGCCGAGCAGACCGGCCGGACCAAACATCACCAGCGGGCCGAGCACGAGCAACGTCTGCACGATGCGATGCAGGACGGCACCGAGGCGCGGGCGGCGGGCGGCGACGTTGAGAAATTCTCCGCTGAAGAGCAGCAGCAGCGCGGCCGTGATCAGCAGCATGCCGTGAAAAACGGTGAAGCCCGATTCCGAACCCGGCGTGGCGAAGTCGAGCCAGCTCAGACTCTCGGCATAGCTCGGGTAGATGCCGAAGTTGATCGCGTTGAGCACGCACGAGGCGAGCAAGTAGAGCAGGTAGTAAAGGAGGTCGCGGTGGCGGAAGGCGACGAACACGCACAGGTTGGCGACGAAGAGGCCGATCATGAGGCCCGCGTAGGTGTGGATGAACCGATCGTCGCGACGGAGATTGATCAGAAATCCGTCCAGCGTGGGCCAGAACGTGATGCCGGGGCTGACCCATTTTTCGTCCTGCAGCGTGAGGTAACAGATCCTGGTTTCGCCAGGCGCCAGTGTGACGGGAAAGGCGGGCACGGTGAACGGAATCGACTTCACCCGCGGATCGGCGCCGGGGCGATTTTGATAGGTGTCGAAACCGCCGTCCGCACGCGGCACGTGGAGTTGGGCGAGGTCGATCCAGCTCTGTGTCGCCTCGATCACATGGCGTCGCGTTTCGGTGCCGGAATTGTGCAACGGCAGTCGCAACCAGACGTGGACGCGCTCGTTGCCGGTGAGGGCGGCGGGATCGTCGGCGAAGGGCGTGAACAGCGCGGCGGGATGCGGCGCCGAAACGATTTCGGCCAGTGAAATGGGTTTGGGCGCAACGTAGATGCCCACGTGGTCGCCGGCCGCGAGCGGCATGTCCGCGAGCGGCGCGGCGGGCGTGCCGCGGTTGAATGCCAGCATGCCCCAGGCGAGCGCGGCGGCGACGAACGTCCAGAACAGCACGTGACGCAATCGCGCCGGCGAAAGCGTCCGCGAAACCGCAGGCGGATGGGAAGCGGACGCAGGCGTGACCATCACGGCGCGGGCAGGCGATCGAGTCCCATGTCGCGGCCGAAATCCACCAGTTCGGGCGCGTCGCCGAGCGCGAGTTTTTTCATGATGCGGTAGCGGTGGTTCTCCACCGTGCGCACGCTCAGGCTGAGGGCGTCGGCGACTTCCTTGTTCAGCAGGCCGCGGCTGATCAGCCCGACGATCGCCTGCTCGCGCCGACTGAGGATCTTGTTGATGGCGTTGGGTTCGTTGACGAGTTTGCGCCGGTTCTCGCGGACCAGCCGGGTGAAGTAGAGGCCGCCCTCGGCCGCGGTCTGCAACGCCTCCAACACGATGTCGGGCGACTGGCTCTTTTCCACGTAGCCGTGAAAACCGGATTCGAACACGCGGGTGGTCGTGATCGGATCGACGATGGCGGACACCGCCACGAGGGCGGGCGGACGCGGGAGTTGTTGCAGACGTGCCGCGAGATCGATGCCGGAGGCGTCGGGCAGTTCGATGTCGACCATGGCCACGTCGGGTTCGAGTTGGCGGCAGCTTTCCCAACCCTGGCGCGCATCGGTGACGGCGGCGACGACCTCGAACAACGGCGAACTGTTGACGAGCGTGCGCATCAATTCGCGGAACATGCGCTGATCTTCAATGATGACGACGGAGTAAGGCTGCATGGCGTTGGGGCGGGACTTCGGCCGATGCATGCGAACAGACGCCATGCCCCAACATCGGCCCGTAAATTGGAGTAGTCACTACTCAATTCCCGGCCTTGGGCGCGATGCGGCGGAGGGCGATAAAACCGGCGTCCCTCGCCCCGTCTGCTTCGCCTTTACCCGCTTCACTGCCATGACTGTCCGGACTCCACCTGCTTCGCCGCTTCGTATCTGTCTGCTCGCTCACCTGGTCGCCTTGCTCGGACTCGGACCCGGCGTCGGGTATGCGCTGCCCGAGGGCGGGCAGGTTGCGGCCGGGGAGGTGGCGTTTGATTTTCAGGGCGGGCAACTGACGCTGGATCAGGCCACGGCATTTGCGGCGGTGAACTGGGAAGGGTTCTCCATCGCGGCCGGCGAAGCGGTGCGCATCAACCAACCCGGTGTCGATGCGGCGATCCTCAACCGCGTCACCGGTGCCGATCCGTCGCAGTTGTTCGGGCAACTCAGCGCCAACGGCCGCGTGTATGTCATCAATCCCAACGGCGTTCTGATCGGCCCCGGCGCGCGCATCGACACGCAGCACTTCCTCGCCTCCGCGCTGGATGTGGCGGATGCGGATTTTCTCGCCGGCGGCGACCTGCGCTTGGCCGGCGACTCCGATGCCCCGGTGGTCAATCTCGGCGAGATCACCGCGGCCAACGGCGACATCGTGCTGGTCGCGCAGGTGGTGCGCAATGCCGGCACGCTCGCCGCGCCCGAAGGTGTCGTCGCCCTCGCCGCGGGCCGCGAGGTGCTCTATCAGCCCGACGCGGATCAACGCATCGTCATCGCCGCCGACCTCGCCGCCTCCGCCGTTGCCGACACCGGAGTGGAAAACAACGGCCTGATCGAAGCCGCCCAGGCCGAACTCAAGGCCGCCGGCGGCAACGTCTACGATCTGGCGATCAATCAAAGCGGCGTTGTGCGCGCCACCGGCGTCGCGCGCCGCGACGGCCGCGTGTTGCTCACCGCGGAGGCCGGGGCGATTCATTTCGACGGAGAAATTTCCGCGCACGACGCCGACGGCTCCGGCGGCGAAGTGCTGATCGGCGGCGATTATCGCGGGCAAAACGAAGCGGTGGTCAACGCCGCCCGCACCACCGTCACCGCCGACTCGGTCATCGATGTGGCGGCCCGGGCCGAGCACGCCGACGGCGGCCGGGCGATCGTGTGGGCCGATGACCGCACCGACTTTGCAGGCAAAATCGAAGGGCAGGGCGGAGCGCTGAGCGGCGACGGCGCCTTTGCCGAAGTATCCGGAAAACAACTACTCAACTACCGCGGCCTCGCCGACCTCACCGCCGCCGGGGGCGCCACCGGCACGCTCCTGCTCGATCCCGAGAATGTGATCATCAGCATCGCGGCCGACAACACGCCCGACGGCGCGTTCAACAATACCATCCTCGCGAACAACCTCGCCACCGCCGACGTCACGGTGAACGCCTCCGGCTATGGCTCGGCCGATTCGGGCGGCTATGTCATCGTCGATGCGCCCGTGAGTTGGACCAGCGGCACCACCCTGACACTGCAGGCGGAAACGGGCGTGGAAGTGAATGCCGATCTCACCGCCACCGGCGGGAACCTGGTGTTTCTCGCCACCGGTAGTGGTGATGGCTTATTTGGCGGCGGCGGCGCCGTCATGGTTGATTCTGCCGCGACCATCACCGCCGACTCACTCGCTTTCGGACCAAACCCCGCCGCGACCTTTCCCGGTCAAAATGGTCCGCTGCCCGAGTGGCTTACGCTCAACGGTATCATCATTGAAGGCGCGCTCGACGTCGGCACGCTCGACTTCCGCCTGACGAACGCCGGCATCAGCGGCGGCATCATCATCGACAACCCGGCCAATCGGATCGGCAGTCTCATCACGAGCGTGACCAACGGCACCCTGGGCGGAGACGGGAACTTCCACGTCGTCGACGGCGATGGCGACCTCACCCTCGACGGCGATTTCTCCGCCGGCGATCACAGCTTCGATCGCGATGTCACTATTGTCACTCCGGGCGACCTGACGCTCGCCGCCGGCACGCGTATCAGCACCGGTAATACGCAGGGCACGATCGTGCTGGCCTCGACCGGCGGCAGCTTCGTCAACCACGCCGGGGCCGCCGCGCTGACCGTGGGCAGCGATGCCTCCAGCCGTTACCTGATCTACTCCGACGACCCGGCCAACACGACCAAGGGCGGCCTCACCGCGTTGCCCGTTTACGACAAAACTCACGCGACCGATGCGCCCGGCACGATCACGCAGACGGGCAATCGTTTTCTGTATTCACTCGCACCCACTCTGACGTTTACCGCCAACAGTTTCAGCCGTTCGGAAGGCATGGATAATCCCGGACTGGCCTACACCGTCAGTGGTTTGGTCGGCGACGACGCGGCGGCGCAGGTGTATTCGGGAGTGCCTTCGCTCGACACGCCTGCGTCCGCCGGCTCGGCGGCCGGAGACTACGACATCACCATCGGGCCGGGCGGAGTAACGTTGTCGGATTTCGGCTACGCCGTGCAGTTCGTGAACGGCACACTGACGGTCGATCCGAACAAGATCCTCATTGTCACCGCGGACGATCTGGCGCGGGCCTACGGCGATGACAATCCCGCGTTCACCGCGAGCTACGCCGGGTTTCTAAGCGGGGACGACGCGACGCTCTTCGACGGGTTTGCCATCACGTTTTCCACCGAGGCCACAGCCCAGTCGCCGATCGGCACCTACACGATCACGCCCGCAGGCGCGGCGACCTTGAACGACTACGACGTCACCTACCGGCCGGGCACGCTGACAGTGAATCCGCGCCTGCTCACGATCACGGCTGATAACAAGGCGATCGTCTACCGGGCGGATGATCCGACTTACACGGCGACGTGGAGCGGACTCGCCTCCTTCGACGACGAAAGCGATGTGCCGGGGTTGAGCTTTACGGTGAGCGGCACCAGCCGCGACGTCGGCGACTACACCATCACGCCGTCCGGCGCGGCCAATGCCAACTACGCCATCACCTTCGAGACCGGCACGCTCACGGTGAATCCGCGGCCGCTCACCGCCACAGTGCGCGACACCAGCAAGACCTACGGCGAGGCCAACCCCAGTTTCTTCGTTTCCATTTCCGGCATGCCGTTCGGCACGTCTGCCGACACGACCGGTCTGGTCTTCGCCACCACCGCGACCACCGGCTCCGACCGAGGCATCTACGCGGTGACCGCCTCGGGCATGACCAATCCCAACTACGACGTCACTTATGTGGCGGGCACACTCACGATCGCTTCCTACGCGCTCACGATTTCGGCCCACGATTTCACCCGCGAATACGGCGATCCGAATCCCACCTTCACCACGTCGGCGACCGGTCTCACCAACGGCGATACCCTGGCCGATGTGATCAGTGGCCTCACCGTCGAGACCGCCGCCACGCTCGGCACCGGCGTTGGCACTTACAGCCTTACGCCCACCGGCACCGTGTTGAACGACAACTACGCCGTGACCTTCGATCCGGGTCGGCTGACCATCACCAAGGCGCCGATTTCGCTGATTGCGCTGGGGCAGACGCACCGCACCTACGGCGACCCGAATCCGCACCCGAGAAACTACGACGTCAATATCGTGGGTTTGAAGAACGGTGACTCGCTCGCCAACAACGCCATTCATGTCTTCGCCAACACCACGGCCAACCCGTTCTCCAGCGTCGGCACCTACCCGGTCGGTTTCCTGAGCGTTTCATCGGACAACTATTCGATCCATCCTTCGGTGCTCGTGCCCGGCACGCTGGTGATCGACCCGCGCCCGCTCACCATCACCGCCGCCAGCTTCACCCGCGAATACGGCGACGCCAATCCGGAGCTCACCGCCAGCTACGCGGGACTCGCCAGTTTCGATTCCGTCGCCGCGCTCACCGGGCTGACCTTCAACGCTCCGACCGCGGCCGCGCCCGCCGGCAGCTACACGGGCGGCGTCACTGCGAGCGGTGTGATCAACGCCAACTACGACGTCACCTACGTGGCGGCCGATGCGGTCATCACGCCCGCGCCACTCACGGTTTACACGCAGAACCACCGCCGCGCCTTCGGCGATTCCAACCCGCTCTACACCGCCGATATCGTCGACGGCCTGAAGCTGGGTCAGGACGCTTCGATCCTCGGCGTCAGCATCGCGCCGGACGCCACGGTATTCTCGGACGTCGGCGTCTACGGACTCACCACCACACTCGCCACCGGCAACTACACCGTGGTCGCGACGCAGGGATCGCTCGCGATCACTCCGCGCCCCATCGACGTGACGCTTGCGCCGGTCACGCGGGTTTACGGTGACGCCAATCCGACGGTTTTCGATTTTGCCGTCAGCGGTCTGGTCGGCACCGATACCGCGGCCTCCGTAGTATCCGCCGAAACTGACGCGCAGCCCTTTTCGCCCGTGGGGCTCTACGACCTCAGTCCGGTGCTGCTGTCGACCAACTACATGCTTAATGCGGCGTCCGACGGCACGGACCTGCTGCGGATCACCCCGCGTCCGATCGACGTGACGGTGACCGGCGACGTTTCGCGCAGCTACCGCGCTGCCAACGGCGATCTCAGCGACCTTGTTTCCGTGAACAACGCGGTCGATCCGATTGAAAACATCATCCGTATTGAAGGACCGGATACGACCGCAGATGCCGGAATCCACGGCGTCGCGGCGACGTTGCTCAATGGCAACTACAGCCTGCGTTCGCTGATCAACGACGCGATCTTCCGGATCACGCCGCTCAACATCGTGGCGAATCTCACTGGCGAGTTTTCCCGCATTTACGGCGAGGCCGAGCCTGACTTTTTTGCCGGTGTCACCCCGCTGTCGACGCTCTACGACTCGGTGGAGAACATCTTCGGCCTGTCCGGCGTAGCGGCGACGACCGGTGTGGGCACGCACGCGGTGGGCCTGCGCTCCATCAACCCCAATTACGTGGTCGATCCGGTGGGCAGCCTGTCCGACGCCACGCTCACGATCACGCCGCGGCCGATCAGCGTGTCCTTCGATCACTACAGCCGGTATTGGGGCACGGCCCCCGGGCATGAATTCACCGCCACGATCGGCGGCATGGGTTTGGTCAACGGCGACACCCTGGCCGAGGCGGTTGCATTGCAGGAGGGCACGGTGTTGTCCTCGACGGCGGCTCCCGGCTGGTATGCGCGGATCTGGGCGCTGACCCGGGAAGGCGCCAATTACGAAGTCGACTACGCCGCGAGCGCGCCGGGTTACCTCACGGTTGTGCCCAATCTGCTGGTGGTCGACATCGCGAATCCGCGTTACCGCGACGACCGCATCATCGACCTCGCCGCGGTCGGCGCGGACAACGCGGCGCTGGCGCAGGCGTTGCAGTTCGACATCGATTGGTATGCGGGGAGCGTGGCCGGCATTCACCAGTTGCCCGCGGGCATCGCGCCGCTGCCGACCGCGCCGGTCACCGCCGAGGCCCGGGGAATCATGGCCGCGGCGGTGCTGCGGGTGGCCGGCAGCTACGGCCGGCCCACCTTGAACGATGTGCCCGAACTGTATCGGGTGACCAACGTGCCGCCGGTTGCCGGGGCGACGCGTGTGCTCGACTCCGCCGTGTTCGCGCAGACACCGGATTTCGAAGTGGGCGACGACGGGAATCCGGGCCGCATGGCGCTGGTGTTCGACGAGGCCTGGTATGACAACGTCGCCGCGCCTTCCGCAGTGGTGAAGGATTACGACTACACCACGTTGGAACCCAACACGCGCTTCGCCTCACTCGGCGCCTATCCCGATCCGGCCGATGCATTCGGGGTGCAGTTGCGCACGGTCGTCTTCGCCTACGATGAGTTGCCGGTGCCCATCCCCAACATCATCGAAGGCGGCGGCGACGATGTGGAGGTCGTGACCATCGACGACATCGACAGCGCGGTGTCTGACGGCACGTCCATCATCGACAAGCAGGCCATCGAAGAAGTCTCAAAATCCGAAGAGGAAAAGGAGGAGGAACGTCGTCGCGCGGACGACCTGGATATTGCCAAAGCCCCGTCGTATTACGCGGAGGACTTCGCGCGGTTTCAGGAGGCTTTTACGGACACCTTTCTGCAGATTGTAGAGCTCGGGCTCGAGGATGACCAAGCGCGTCGCGGGCTGTATGACAGCCTCTGGCCGGATGGCCGGGTGACCTTCTCGACGGGGGAGTCGGCCACCATGCGGGCCATGCCCAACCTGCTGGCCATGCTGCGACCCGTGCCGCCGCTCGCCGCCGACGCCACTCAGGCGGAACGCGAGGCGCACGCCGCCGGAGAAGCCCGCCGCGACAATCTCATCTGGTCCCTGGGCCGCGCCATCGGGCTGCAGGTTTCCGCCATTGCCGAAAAGGAAAATCCTACCGCGGGCGAAGTGATGCTGCGCCGCATCATGGACACGGCGGCGGAGCAAAAGGCGGACGAAATCAGGCAGGCCAACGCCGATGCCTTCGCCGCCTGGGAGGAAGGCAAACGCCGGTGGACTGAGTCGAAGGATACGGGAACCGCGTTTACGCTTTTCGACGGGCACATTGAATACGAGGTGCCACCGCCGACGCCGCGACCGATTCCCGCGCTGGAAGTCCTCGTGACGATGGCGGCGCACGACCTGCTCAGCGGAGGTGGCGTATGAGCACCGCCCGACTGCTGTCGATCGGACTGGCAACGCTCGCGGTGACGGTCGCTCCGGCCGCGCCGGAAAACGCGCCTGGGTTGCCCGCCGCGGAACAAATCCTTTTGCCCGGTCTGCGCGGCCTGATCGTGGTGGGCGATGAGTCGTTGCTCGCGGACGCACCGGCCGTGCCCGCCGACGGACTGGCTCTGCGACAGACGCCGTCGCTGGCGGCGGATCACGACTTTGCCCGGCTCGTCGCGACCTTCCTCGGGCAACCGGTGACCTTCGCTTCGCTCGAACAGTTGCAGACTGCGATTCGCGCGCGTCTGGCCGACCGCGGCAAACCCTACTCGCTGGTGTATCTGCCGGAGCAGGACATCAGCGACGGGGTGGTGCAGCTCGTGGTGAAGGAATCGCGGCTCAGCGGCGTGCGGGTCGAGGGCAACCGCTGGTTTTCCGATCGCAGTTACCTGTCGCGGCTGCCCCTGGTGGAGCACGGCACGATCGACCAGGCGGAGTTGACCACCGGCCTGCAGCGGATCAATCACGGCGGGTTCCGCCAGGCGACGATGCGCATGGGACGGGGCGATGCGCCCGCCACCACCGAGGTCGTGATTGTGGCGCAGGAGCAGCGCCCGTGGCGTCTCAACGCCGGTATCCACAATGCGGGCACGCCGACCACCGGCGAGGAGCGTTGGACGGCCGGTGCGGAGTGGGGCAACGCCTTCGGGCTCGGGCATCGCCTCGGTCTCAACTGGTCGTCCGACTTCAAGGTCGAGCACACGCGGTCGTTGTCCGGCAACTACACCGCCGACCTGTCCACTGCGGATCTCGTGACCGTGTTCGGCGCGTGGTCGGAAGTGGCGGCCGACGTGCCGCCGCCGCTCCAGCAGGCCGGCACCAGTTGGCAGGTCGGCCTCAACTACGACCGGCAGCTCGCGTCGGTCGGGTCGCGTTTTCGCCACGGATGGCAGGCCG
>CBINJL010000053.1:0-10398 GCA_966250925.1 uncultured Opitutus sp.
GCGGGATGGACGACGCCATGCAGGCTTCGAGCGAACGGGCGCCGGCCGCGCGGGCGCGGCGTTCGACTTCGACGTGAGTCGAGGGCGTAATGGTGGCGCAGTTGATGAAGGTGCGGCCGGCGGCGTCGCGCAGCAGGGAATCGCCCTCGGCGGCGAATACGTCGAGTTGGGCCGCGTCGTCGGTCACCACGGTGATGATGATATCGGCGGCGGCGGTGACCTCGGCCAGGGTGCGTGCGTGGTGGGCGCTGAGCTCGCTGGCCAATTCGGCCGCGAGTCCGTCCGCCACGTCATAGACCGCGACGACGGCGTGACCTTGATCCTTGAGGCGACGCGCCATGTTGGCGCCCATGCGGCCTACGCCGACAAATCCGATTTTTTGACTCATGATTGGTGTAATCTTATGTTCGCAATTGATGTTTAACGCAAAGACCGCGGAGGTCGCAAAGCAGGCCAAGAAAGGCGGTGGGGAAATCGCGGCAGTCAGTTTAAGACCGTAAGGAAATTGGCGTGCGTGCACCGACGCGTCTCAGGACGCGAACACCGGGTTGTGTTTCTTTTCCTGGGCGAGGGTGGTCAGCGGCCCGTGCCCCGGCGCGATCACTGTGTCGCGAATGAGGGTGAAGATTTTTTCACGATCATTCTGCACCTGCTCCAGGTAACGGGTCGGGCTGCCGCCAACCGATGAGGCAAACAGCGAGTCGCCGACCACCGCGAGCGGCCAGCTCAGGCCGGTGACGAAAAACGTGGTCTGGCCGGGCGCGTGGCCCGAGGTGAGCAGGGTCTTGATGTCGAGTTCGCCAATGTGGAAATGAACGCCTTCGCCAAACGTGCGTGCGCCGGAGTGTTCGAGCCCGGCGTCCTCGTGCGCCCAGACTTCCGCCTGCGGGTGCGCGGCGCAGAGGCGGGGCAGGTCGGCGATGTGATCGTCGTGGGTGTGCGTGATGAAGATGTATTTCAGGCGAAGTTTGTCGCTACTGATCACGTCCAACATGCCCTCGACCGAGGCCCCGGTGTCGAAAGCCGCGGCCTCGCGGGTGCGCGGGTCCCAGACGAGATAACTGTTCACCGTCATGTCCTCAAAACGGGTGTTGAAGGCGGCGAAACCGCGCGGGAAAACCGGCACCTGCGGATACCAGGCCTTGCGGGCGTGGGCTTCGAGCGCGTTGGGATTCAGGCGCAGGTGACGCGCGACGCGGCGCAGGACGGCGATGCGGAGTTCGCCCGCCTTGACCTTGGCCAGATCTTCCAGACTCACATCGGCGCGCGTGGCCAGTTCCTCGTCGCTGATTTGGAGTCCGCGCTGGGCCTTGTTGATGACGTCGTCGAAATTATCCTCGAGGGGAATGATGGGCATGACCGCAGACCGTGAAGCGGTTGAACGGTCGGCGCAAGTCGGCGCGTGGCGGAGCCCGGAAAGTCGGCCTGGAGTTTGCGCGCCGTCGGTAGCGGCATTGGCTAAAATTCATGCCCGTCGATCAATGTCCCCCCACGGCCTATCTTGAAACCCGCGGCCTGCGCTATTTCCCGCGCATGCTGCAAAAGATCCGGTTGTTCGCCACCGATCAATTACGGCCGGATTTCCATGAAAATCTGGGCAAAGGCCTTGATCGCTCGCTTTGCGATTTTCTGCACATCGACTACGCGCAACTGCGCGAGCGGGTGCTCGAGGGCGGCACCGACGAGGAGGTTTTCGCCTGGTGCGAAAAGCAAAGTCGCGAACTCAATGCCGGTGAGGTGCGGATTTGGAATGACTTTGTCACCAAGCTCGGCTGGCACGATGCGGCGACGCCGCGGCTGGAGGAACGCAAAGCCGAGAGCGGTTTGGCTGATCGCGACGACATCGTCACGATGATCGAGTATTTCGAATACGACGAAGGCCGGAAAAAATAACGCGCGACGGCGCGCGGTGACGTCATTCGACGGGCGCGCCGACGGCGGCAAAGTGAATGCCGCCGGCTGATTGGATCTCCTGCGCGCTCGGCGCGATGACGTGGGCGCCGGGGGTCGCGATTTCAGAAAATCCGATTGCGGCGCGCACCTCGGCGGCTTCTGCCGGCAACAATCGCACTGCGCCGAAGAACTCGCTGTTGATCGAAACCGTCGGCGTGCCTGCGGTTACCATCAACCCGGGCTGATTACGTCGTGCCCAATCCTCGATGCAACCGACCAGCATGAGATAGGACAACGGTCCCGGACGTTCGCGCCAATAGGTGATTTCCTCCGCATAGGCGTCGCGCTGGATAACGAATTGATAGGCGCGGTGAACCACCTGTTCATGCGCGGCGGCGTCGTCGGCCAACGCGGCGAGGTGCGCGTTGAGTTGCTCGAAATAGGTTTCATTTGCCGGAGCGGTGGAGGCGACCGATTCGCCA
Organism: uncultured Opitutus sp.; assembly: GCA_966250925.1. GTDB lineage: Bacteria > Verrucomicrobiota > Verrucomicrobiia > Opitutales > Opitutaceae > Actomonas. The sequence goes on from CBINJL010000053.1 coordinate 2,376, forward strand.
TACGCATCGAATCGCGCGCGCGCTGTCACTTGGGCGGCGAGTTCGGAATCGGCGGTGAGCTGGCGGCGACAGGCGTTCCATTTTTCGGTCGGCGTCGCGTCGGCGGCAAACGGGGCATCGGCTGCCGGCAGAAAGCCAAAGGCGAGCAGTCGAATCGCGTCGTCGCTGCGTGAGGACGACGCAGCTCCGGCGACCGAAGTGAATCCAAGAGCGACAAGACAGCAGCCGGTCAACAGACCGAAACGAAAACGCATCAGGGGCATGACTCTTCACAGCATCGCCGCGTAAGGGGGCGTCAATCGGTTCCGCCGCCGATTCTGTTGGTCGTTCAACGGCAAGCAATCGCAGGCGGGCGGCGCCGCATTGCACCTGAAAGGATCGGGCGTGCACAAACGTTGTGACGGTCCGGCAGTCGCAGAGGCCGGTCATCTGGCAACGATCGCACCCCATTCCCCATGCCTCTGTTTCGAATTCGTATTCTTTTGTGCGGGCTCGGTCTGATCGGTTGGACCAGCCACGCATCGGCTCAACCTTCCGGCCAGGCTTACGGGCCCATTCAGCAGTTCTACGCGCCGCCCACGGCTGAACGCGTCGTTTACGTGGCGCCGGATGGCGACTCAGCGGCTCGCGGCAACGAACTTGATGTGCCCACCACGCTGGCGGCGGCGATCGCCCAGGCTCGCACCGGCGATGTCATCGTGTTGCGCGGCGGAGTCTATCGCACCGGTAGTCTGCGTCTCAGTCAGGGTGTGACCTTGCAGCCGCATGCGGATGAAAGGCCGGTGATCAAGGGCACCGAAATCGCGACGGAATGGCGGTCGGAATCCGACGGCAATTGGAGTGTCGAGTGGACGCGTTTGTTTCCCAATGTGCCGGCGGATTGGTGGCGGCGCAGTGAGCGAAACCTCGCACGCTCGCCTCTGCATTTATTCAACGACGACATGGTGTTTCGCAACGGCGGTCTGCTGCAGGCCGTGGGGCGGCGCGAGGACGTGTCGGCCGAAACCTACTTCATCGATTACGAAAACGCGCGCGTGTTTGTCGGCGCCGATCCGGCGGGGCACGAAATCGAAATCACCGCGCACCATTTCGCGATCAATCGCACCATGCGATCCGCCCACGGCAAACCCAACGACGGTCGCGGTCTGACTGTGCGCGGCATCACGTTTACCCAATTCGCACGGCTCGCGTTGCTGGTCGAGGGCGTGGAGCCCGGGGCGCATCTGCCGCCCGAGAGTTTTGGCAAGGAAGTGGTCGGCACGACGCTGGAGCATGTCACGATCTCGCAGTGTTCGCGGGTGGCGGGCTATTTTCGAGGGGACGGATTGGTCATGCGGCATTGTCTGGTTTCGGACTGCGGCACCGAAGGCATCTACGTCATCAACTCGGCCGACGTGTTGTTGGAGCGCAACGTCGTCACCCGCACCAACAGCGCCGAAAATCTCGCCGGGTATTTCGCCACCGCGATCAAGATCTTCAATCAGTCCTACCGCTGCGTGGTGCGGGACAACCTCATCATCGACAACCCGAACGCGAGCGGCGTCTGGTATGACGTTGGCAACGTCGACGGCATTTTCGTCAACAACTGGATCGAGACGACTGACAACGGCTTCTTTTTCGAAATCTCGAAAGGCGCGATCTGCGCCGGCAACGTCTTCGTCAATTGCGGCACCGGTGTGCGCGTGCTCAACAGCTCCGGCGTGCGCGTGTATCAGAATACTTTCTACAACAGCACGGCGGCGTTTCAACGCTCGGCGCGCAGCCACACCGCGGGCGATCACTTTGGCTGGCACGCCAGTGCCGGACCGGATGTTGATGAACGCGACGGGCATGCGCTGGTGAACAATCTCATGGTGGCCGACGCCGGCTTCTCGCGGCCCTTGGCGGAGTTTTGGCAACAGGATGAAGGCAACGCCCGCCTGACGACGCCGCCGGTCGACACCATGAATGGCAACGCCTACGTGCGGCGCGGCGCTGGCGACGAGTCAGTGCGACCGCTGATCGCGTGGAGCCCGATCGCTGCGCCCGATTATCGCGTCGATCTCGCGACGCTGGCGGATTTGACCGCACTTCAGTCGAATTTTGAAACGGAAGGAAAGGCGTGGACGGAGTATTTCGGTCCGCTCTTTCGCAGCGAGTGGCTGCAACGATTTGAACTGTCGACTGCGTTTCCAGGCGCGAACACAGGCGCGCAATTGCCCGAGGCAGTGCGCGACGCGCTCGGCTGGGCGGAAGGGACCCCGTTCCCGGGCGCCTATGCGCCGACCGGCGGAAATTGATGGCGCAAGGATGACTCTATCCCGCAATTGAGGTTTAACGCAAAGACAGAGGCCACGGAGATCACCCGCGCCTACCGGGAGGACTCCCGGCCTGTCCATGCGAAACCACTCCGCCGCATCCACGCTTTCGCCTTCGGCTCAAGCGCGGCTACTCACTCCACCGCGCTCACACCCCGCCCGCACCCGTAGCCGCGCGTTGGAGCGCAGCGACAACGTGGCCCCGCCTGCCTCTGCGTTTTGGCAGTATCTCACTCCGCGATCTCTGTGCCCTCTGCGGTTAAACTGCGGACTTCAGGTTTATTGGAAACCATCCAGGCTGCGCCCTGCAGGATGAAAAAAAGCGCGCTCCCGGGATGGAAGCGCGCGCAAAGGCGATTGTATCTAAAAACAGGATACGCCGGTCAGAGCACCTTGATCAGCTCGACTTCGAAGATGAGGGCGGAGCCGGCCGGGATCTTGCCGGTGGCGCGGTCACCGTAGGCGAGGTTGGCGGGAATGTAGAGTTTCCACTTGGAACCCTCGGGCATCAATTGCAGGGCTTCGATCCAGCCGGGAATCACGCCGGTGACGGGAAATTCAATCGGCTCGCCGCGCTGCACGGAGCTGTCGAACACGGTGCCGTTGATCAAGGTGCCGTGGTAGTGGACGCGGACCTGATTGGTCTTGGTCGGCTTCGGGCCTCGTATTGCAGGCCGCTTTCGGTGGTGGTGACTTCGGGCCGGGCGCCGTTCTTGTCGAGGAACGTCTTACCTTCGGCGGCGGCGGCGGCGGCCTGCGCCTGGGCGGCGGCCTGGGCTTCGGCACGGAAAGCCTGGAACGCGGCCATGATCTTGTCTTCGGCCACGCGCGGCTCGACGTCGTTGAGGCTGTCCTTGATGCCGGCGATGAGGGCATCGACGTCAGGATTCAGGCTCGGGTCCTGGGCGAGCTGGGAGCCCATGTTGCGGCCGATGCCGTAGGAGACGAGTTGGATGTTGGATTCGAGAGCGACGGAGTCGGACATGTTGGATTTTGCGGCCGGCGACGCGGAGGCGTCCGGCTGGGTTTCGGATTTTTGACAAGCGACCAAACCCAGCAGCAAAGCGGACGAGGCAAGGGCGACAGTGACGGTTTTGGGAAGACGTTGAGTCATGGGCTAAATCGGGCAGTGAGACGGTCCGGGCCGGGCATGACAAGCCGAACGCCGCGGTTTCTTGCGGTGCAAAATGCCTGCCTTAACGTGATGCCGGAGCCGATTCAGAGTCGGCCGCCGAGGCGCACGAGCAGGTCGCGGGTCAGTTTGATGCCGGTATCTTCGTCGGGCGACTCGCCTTCCCATTCGGCGCCGATGAAACCGCTGAAGCCGGAGTCGCGCACGATCATCATCAGGCGGCGGAAATCCATGGTGTTTTCCTCGCCGTCGGCATCGAAGCCGAAGGTCTTGGCGCTGACGCCCTTCGCATAGGGCATGCTCTGGGCGGTGCCGCGGTAGATGTCGTAACTCCAGCCCTGGCGGCGATCCCCGTAGTTGCCGAAATCGGGCAGGGTGCCGACCCGCGGGTGGCCGACCAAATCCATCAACGCGGCGAGCCAGGCGCCGTTGGAGGAAAGTCCGCCGTGCGGTTCGACGATGACGTTGAGCCCATGGGTGTCGGCGATTTCGCACAACGCGCGCAAGCCGGTGGCGGTGCGGTCGAGTTGGGTGCCGTAACTTTCTGAGGCCTCGGAAAACGCATTCACCCGGATGGCGTGGCAACCAAGCGTCGCGGCGGCGGTGAGCCACGGCACGTGCGCGTCGATCGACGCCTGTTGCGCGGCGGCATCGGGATCGCCGAGGCGTCCACAACGATCGCACATGATGAGCACGCTGCGCACGCCTTCGCCATCGGCCACGCGTTTGAGCTCGTCGGTGACGGCCGGGCTGAAGCCCTCCATGTAGAACTGGTTCACGTATTCGATGGCGGTGATGCCGAATTCGCGTTTGGTGATTTCGGCGAACCGCATCTTGTCACGCGCGCCGCTCCAGTAGGCGCGGTGGTTCGACCATTGGGCGAGGGAGATGTCGAACCACGGAGCGGATGCATTTGGCGAGGTGGATTCCGCGGCGGAGGTGGTGGCGGAGGAAACGGTCATCATGCCGGTGGTGGCGAGGCCGAGGGTGGAGGTTTTCAGAAAGGTGCGACGTGAAGTCATGGGATTGGGGGCGGGGCGGTTGGAGGTGATCTCAGCGAGAGCAAAGGCGGAATTTTAACAGAAGGTAACGAAGTTAACTAAGTTTCGGAATGTTAGCCCCTGGCTGGTTTCTTGGTTTCCTTTGTTACCTTCTGTGAAATCAAAGATTTCTTAGGCGGCTGGGGTTGGAAATGACACAGCCGCCGAGAGAAGTCGGCGGCTGTGGAAAAGAAACGAAACGGGTCGTGGCGGCGGCTCAGAGGCTGTCGACCACGGCGTTGAAGGTGGCCGATGGACGCATGGCCACGGTGGCCTTGGCATCGTCGGGTTGGTAATAGCCGCCGATGTCGACCGCGCTGCCCTGCACGGCGAGCAGTTCCTTCACGATCTGGTCCTCATCGGCCGTGAGCTTCTCGGCCACGGGGGCGAAGGTGGCCTTGAGTTCGGTGTCGTCGTTCTGGGCCGCCAGCGCCTGCGCCCAGTAGAGGGCGAGGTAGAAATGGCTGCCGCGGTTGTCGATGCCGCCGACGCGGCGGGTGGGGGATTTGTCGTTCTGCAGGAACTGACCGGTGGCGGCGTCGAGGGTGGTGGCGAGCACCTTGGCCTTCGGGTTGTCGAAGGTGTTGGCCACGTGTTCGAGCGACACGGCGAGGGCGAGGAATTCGCCGAGCGAATCCCAGCGCAGGTAGTTTTCCTCGACGAACTGCTGCACGTGTTTCGGGGCGGAACCGCCGGCGCCGGTTTCGAACAGACCGCCGCCGTTCATGAGCGGCACGATGGACAGCATCTTCGCGCTGGTGCCGAGTTCGAGAATCGGGAACAGGTCGGTGAGGTAGTCGCGCAGCACATTGCCGGTGACGGAAATGGTGTCCTGGCCGACGCGCATGCGTTCGAGGCTGACGCGGCAGGCCTCGGCGGGAGCGAGGATGCGGATGTCGAGACCGGCGGTGTCATGTTCCTGCAAATACACGTTGATCTTGGCAATGAGCTGGGCGTCGTGGGCGCGGCCCTGGTCGAGCCAGAAGACGGCCGGGGAGCCGGTGGCGCGGGCGCGGTTGACGGCGAGTTTAACCCAATCGCGGATGGGGGCGTCCTTGGTCTGGCACGCGCGCCAGATGTCGCCGGCGTCGACGGCGTGTTCGATCAGCACCTTGCCGTCGGCATCGGTCACGCGGACGGTGCCGCTGGCGGCGATTTCGAAGGTCTTGTCATGCGAACCGTATTCCTCGGCCTTCTGGGCCATGAGGCCGACATTGGGCACGGAGCCCATGGTCGCGGGATCGAAGGCGCCATGTTCGCGGCAGTGGTCGATGGCGGCTTGGTAAACACCGGCGTAGCTGCTGTCGGGAATGACGGCGAGCGTGTCGCGGGTCTTGCCGGCGCGATCCCACATCTTGCCGCCGGCGCGGATCATGGCGGGCATGGAGGCGTCGATGATGATGTCGGACGGCACGTGCAGGCCGGTGATGCCCTTGTCGGAGTTGACCATGGCGAGGCCAGCGCCTTCGCCGAGGATGGCCTTGAGATCGGATTCGATCGCGCCGCGTTCGTCGTCGGGCAGGGTTTGGAGCTTGGCGACGAGATCGCCGAGGCCGTTGTTGAAATCGACGCCGAGCGCTTCGATCGCGCTGCTGTGTTTGGCGATGAGTTCGTGGAAATAAACCTTCACGCCGTGGCCGAAGATGATCGGGTCCGAGACCTTCATCATGGTGGCCTTCATGTGGAGGGAGAAGAGCACGTCTTCGTCCTGGGCGCGCTTGACCTGATCCTGCAGGAAGGAGACGAGAGCCTCCTTGCGCATGACGGTGCCGTCGAGAATCTCGCCGGCCTTGAGGGCGATGGACGGCTTGAGGACGTGGATGTTGCCGTCGTCGGCGATCAATTCGATCTTGGCGGTGGTGGCGGCGGAAATGGTGACCGACTTCTCGTTGGCGCGGAAATCATCGGCGCGCATCGTCGCGACATTGGTCTTCGAGTCGCCGGACCAGGGGCCCATGGAGTGGGGATTGGCGCGGGCGTAGTCCTTGACGGCCTTCGGGGCGCGTCGGTCGGAATTACCTTCGCGCAGGACCGGGTTGACGGCGGACCCCTTGACTTTGTCGTAGGCGGTCTTGATGGCCTTTTCGGTGTCGCTGGCTGGCGCGTCGGGGTAGTCGGGCAGACGATAGCCCTTTTCCTGCAGCTCCTTGATGGCGGCTTTCAACTGCGGCACGGACGCGCTGATGTTGGGCAGCTTGATGATGTTGGCCGCGGGCGTGGTGGCGAGCTGGCCGAGCTCGGTGAGATGGTCACCGATGCGCTGCTCGGGCGTGAGGGCATCGGGGAACTGGGCGATGATGCGGCCGGCCAGCGAAATGTCGCGGGTCTCCACCGCGATGCCCGAGGTCTTGGTGAAGGCCTGGACGATCGGCAGGAGGGAATAGGTGGCGAGGGCGGGGGCCTCGTCGGTCTTGGTGTAGATGATGGTGGGAACCTCGGACATGATGATCGGAATTGAAGGGAAAATAGAGAACCGAGAGCGAAACCAACCGAGCCCGGACGGTCCAGTGGATTTGCCAATCGGGGCAATAGATGCCGCGAATCGTGCGCCCGACAAGATGCCACGGCGATTCAATTGATAGACCTTCGACGTGCGGTTTTGGATGTTCAAGCGCGGCCCGGCCGTCTCAGAGTGACGCCCCTTTTGGCAAATTCCCCGACATTCTCCCCATGAGCATTTACATCGGCATCGATTCCGGAACCCAGTCCACCAAGGCGGTCGCGCTCGACCTCGACACCGGCAAGGTTGTGGCGGAGGCACGGGCGCCGCATCGTCTGATCGGCGGCCTCCCGGTCGGTCACATGGAACAGCATCCGCACGAATGGGTGGCGGCGCTGGACACGACCATCGGCGCGGTGGCCTCGCAGATCGATCGCACGCGCGTGAAGGGCATCGGCATCTCGGGCCAGCAGCACGGCTTTGTGCCGTTGGATCAGAACGGCGAAGTGATTCGTCCGGCCAAGCTGTGGTGTGACACCTCGACCACGGAGGAGTGCGAAATCCTGACCAAGAAACTCGGCGGCACCAAGGCGGTGATTCGCAAGGCGGGGCTGGCGTTTCTGCCCGGCTTCACCGCACCGAAGATTCTCTGGCTGAAACGGCACGAGCCGAAAAACTACGCGCGCCTGCGCCACGTGCTGCTGCCGCACGACTACCTCAATTTTTATCTCACCGGCGTCTATTTCATGGAATACGGCGACGCCTCGGGCACGGCGCTGATGAACGTGCGCAAGCGCACGTGGTCGAAGCCGATCATCAATGCGATCGATCCCAAACTGGCGGACTACCTGCCGCCGTTGAGCGATTCGGACGCCGTGGTTGGCACGCTGTTGCCGGAGATCGCGGCCAAATACGGATTCTCCACCGACGTGATCGTGTCGGCTGGCGGCGGCGACAACATGATGGGCGCGATCGGCACGGGCAACGTGAAGCCCGGTGTGGTGACGGCCAGTTTCGGCACCAGCGGCACGATCTACGCGCACGCAGACACGCCCGTGGTCTATCCACAGGGTGAGATCGCGTCATTCTGCGGTTCGACCGGGGGTTGGATGCC
>CBINJL010000054.1:0-10294 GCA_966250925.1 uncultured Opitutus sp.
TGACGGGGAAGGATGGCGCAATCCTGACCGGGGCGGCGGCGTGGGGGCAGCAATACGGTCAATGGACTTCCAGCCTGGGGCCGACGCTGGCGGCGTTTGTGGGTGGCGCCAGCAACTTTCTGCAGGCGCTGGGTCTGCCGGCTGCCGTGGCAGTCGCGCTCATGGGGGTGTTCGTGGCCTCGTTTGCCGGCACCACGCTCGACACGGCCTGCCGACTGCAGCGCTACATCGTGCAGGAACTGGCTGCCACGCTGGCTCCGCGCACGGCGGGTGGCATCGACGCGCTGGCGTGGCTGCGCCACAAACACGGCGCAACGATCTTCGCGGTGGGCACGGCCCTGCTGTTGGCGGCGGTGCCTCCGGCCGGTCAGCCGTGGTCGCTGGCCAACGCCGGGACCGGTGGCCTGATTCTGTGGCCCATCTTTGGCGCAACCAACCAACTGCTCGGGGGCTTCTCGTTTCTCGTGATCGCGTTTTACCTGTGGCGGCGTTCGGTTCCGGTTTGGTTTCTGATCGGCCCCATGATTCTCATGCTGGTGCTCCCGGCCTGGGCGATGATTCTCCAGGCCTTTGTGGGCGAGACGAGTTGGCTGGCGCAGCGGAACTGGCTTCTGACCGGTGTCGCGGTAATCACCCTCGTGCTGGAAGCGTGGATGGTGGTGGAGGCGCTCCGCCTGTTTCCGCGGGTGAAGGGCGTGGTCGAGGCGGACGCGCTGGTTCCGCAGAACTAGTATCCAGTAACTTGATATTATTCGGATTTTACACGGAGGGCACAGAGAGGGGAACACAGAGGCCACAGAGCAGGAAAGGTGCTTTTTAACTCTGTGACCTCTGTGACCCTCTCCGTGTCCTCTGTGTCAAAAAAGTCTCAGGATAGTTTCGTGATACGTGAGTTGCTGAGTTACAGCCTACTAGCCCACCGGCGTCGCATTCCTTGGGCCGTCCGCAACCCCGCCCTCCGCATGAACCTGTTCACCGCATCCCGGCTCCTGCGGCTCGGCCTGATGTCTGGTCTGCTCGGCGTTTGGTCGTCGGCCCAGGAGCGTCAAGGCGTCCAGGCGTCCGTTGACCGGCAACTCGAGCCGGCGTTGGGGACTTTTGAAAATCCGGTCGCGCCGGTGGGGCATGATCCCTGGGTGATCCGCCACGACGGCGTCTACCACTACTGCTATTCGCATCAGGGCAAACTCTGGGTGAACAGCTCGCCCGACCTCACCGCGGCGGTGCAGTTTGAAGGCCGGGTCGTCTGGACGCCACCGTCCGGCCACGCCTATTCCGAGCAACTCTGGGCCCCGGAGCTGCACTTCCTTGATGGCGCGTGGTATATCTACGTCGCCGCCAGCGATGGAAGAAACGAAACCCACCGCATGTATGCGTTGCGGGCGGATGCCCCGCAGGGCCCTTACGAACTGGTGGGCAAAGTGGCCGTCGCCGAGGACAAGTGGGCCATCGATGGCACCGTGCTCGAGCACAGGGGCAAACGCTACTTCGTCTGGTCGGGATGGGAAGGTGATGAAAACATCGCCCAGCATCTCTACATCGCGTCCATGGCCTCACCCACCGCCCTGCAGGGACCGCGGGTGAAAATCGCCTCACCGCGGCACGACTGGGAGCGTCGGCGGGGCGGCGGTCCGCGCCGCGAAGCGCTGCCGTTTGTCAACGAAGGCCCGCAGGTGCTGCAGCGCGGCGCCCGCACCTTCGTGGTTTATTCGGCCAGCGGCAGTTGGACCGATGACTACTGCCTCGGCCTGCTCGAACTCACCGGCGACGACCCGCTGGACGCGACGGCGTGGACCAAGATGGAGAAACCGGTCTTCGCTTCCGCCGGGGATGTTTTTGCGCCGGGGCATGCTAGCTTCGTTGCGTCCCCTGATGGTCGCGAGGACTGGATCGTTTATCACACCGCGCGGTTTAGCGGTGCGGGGTGGAAACGGGAAATCCGCATGCAGCCGTTCACTTGGGATAAATGCGGGCGGCCGATCTTCGGCCCGCCGGCTCAGTCGGGTCGGCCCATGTCCAAACCGTCGGGAACGCCGGGGATGTGACCATGACAAGCGTCACTGTGCTTGTGACCAAGCTCAGGTTGCTGGCCGAGCCGGTGATCATGCCGGTCAACCCGGTGATCGCTCTGAATACCTCCCGCACTGCGCTGCCTCACCTTCTTGGTTTGTTGATGATGTCGCTCGTTCCTCCCTGCGTTGCCCTGTTGCGTCCGTTTTTGGCGATGGCGCTGGTGGGTCTGCTGTCCCCCTGCTCCCTGTCGGCTTCGCCGGGCGTCGCTGAAGACGCGCCGCCGCCGCCTTCGATCGGCCTCTCGCCGGAGCAGTCGATCGCCACGATGGAGCTGCCGCCGGGCTATCGTCTCGAACCGGTGCTGACCGAGCCGCACATCGCCGAGCCCGTGATGGTGGCCTTTGACGGCAATGGGCGGATGTATGTGGCCGAGATGCGCACCTACATGCAGGACCTCGACGCGACGGGCGAACAGGAGCCGGTCAGCCGAGTCTCGCGACACGAAGACACCGATGGCGATGGTGTTTACGACGTGCACACCGTGTTTGCCGACGGGCTGCTGTTGCCACGCATCCTGTTGCCGCTCGATGACCGCGTGATCATTGGCGAGACCAACACCAACGACCTTTACGTCTATCGCGATTCCGACGCCGATGGCGTGGCCGATGAGAAGTCGCTCTGGTTCGCAGGCGGGCGGCGCGGCGGCAACATGGAGCATCAGCCCAACGGCCTGGTGTGGGCGTTGGACAATCACCTTTACGCGACCTATTACGACTATCGGCTGCGGGTGGCGCCCGACGGTTCGGCGGTGAAGGAGGAGATTCCGGTCAACCGCGGCCAGTGGGGCATCACCCAGGATGACTGGGGCAAGGTCTGGTTCCTCAACGCGGGCAAGGAAATCGGACCGATTCACTTTCAGCAGCACATCCTCTACGGCGCCTTCGAAATGCCCGATCAGCACATTGGCGACTACGAGACCGTGTGGCCGATCGACAACATTCCCGACGCACAGGCCGGCGCCCGTCAGTTGCGGCCCGACAACACGCTCAATCACTTCACCGCGACCTGCGGGCAGGACATCTTCCGCGGCGACCGCCTGCCGGCCGCGTTGCGCGGCGATCTGTTTTTTGCCGAACCGGTCGGACGCCTCGTGCGCCGCACGGTGGTGTCGGTCGACGATGGCGTCACGCGCCTGCGTAATGCCTACGAGGATACACGCGGGGAGTTCATCCGCGCGACCGATCCGCTGTTTCGGCCGGTCAATCTGGTGACCGCGCCCGACGGCACGCTTTATCTCGTCGACATGTATCGCGGCATCATCCAGCAGGGCGCCTGGACGCGCGAGGGCACTTACCTGCGCGAGCAGATCGAGGCCCACAACCTCCAATACGAGATCGGCCGCGGCCGCATCTATCGTGTGCGCCACGACGACTTCGAGCCCGGTCCGCGCCCGCGCATGCTGGACGAGACGCCGGCGCAATGGGTCGCGCACCTGTCGCATCCCAACGGCTGGTGGCGTGACACTGCGCAAAAACTGCTCGTCTTGCGGCGCGACCGGTCGGTGGTCCCGGCGCTGGAGCGTCTCGCCCGCGCCAGCACGGCCGAGCCCCGCACACGCGTGCATGCGTTGTGGACGCTCGACGGTCTGGACGCGCTCGCGGACGCGTCGATTCTGGCTGCGATTACCGATCCCAATCCGTCGGTGCGTGCCGCCGGACTGCGCCTCGCCGAGTCGCGCGTCGGGGCCGGGACCGCGCCCGATTCGCCAATGCTCATCGCGCTGCAGGGAGCGTTGGGCGACGCCGAGGCCAGTGTCGCGATCCAGGCCATGCTGTCGCTGCGCCCGACTGAAGTGGCGGGCGCGGAGGAGCTCATCAAGGCGACCGCCGCGGCCTCGCGCTTCGTCAGCGTCTTCGCGATCAACGAACAACTCTGGGAGGAGGACACCGCGGAGAATCCGCACCTCATTTCCCTGCTCGGCGCCCAGGGCCTGCGGGATTATCGCCAAGGCCGTGCGCTCTACGATTCGTTGTGCTTCGCCTGTCATGGCAACGACGGCCGCGGCACGCCCATGCCCGGAACCGCGCGCACCATCGCTCCCGCGCTCGCCGGCTCGCCACGTGTGCTGGGCGACGAACGCGCCGCGATCGCGATCGTGCTGCACGGTCTCGAGGGGGAAGTGGACGGCGTCGACTACGGGGCGCCGATGGTGCCGATGGGAAGTTATTCGGACGCCGAACTGGCCCATGTGCTGACGTACATCCGCAACAGTTTTGGCAACCGTGCGCCGGTGGTTTCGACCGAGGCGGTCGCCGCGTGGCGGGCGGCCGATGCGGACCGCGTCGATTACTGGACGCTCGACACGCTCAGCGACGCATTCCCGGCCCTCGCCGTGCCACGCGACCGTTTTGAGTGTCGCGCTGAATGGAAGCTCGCCGCCAGCGTCGCCCCGCGAAAAGGCCGACCGCTCGAAGCCATGACCGATGGTGACCAGGAAACCGGTTACATGACCGGAAGCGAACGGGCCGTTCCGGTCGAGTGGCTGACGATTGAGCTGCCCGCCCGCAGCGTGATTCTGGGGATCGAGATCGATTCCAGTCGCGACCTGGACAAGAAGACCGACCTGCCCAACGCCTGGGCGCCGGCCTACAGCGTCGAAACCTCCGACGACGGCGAGACCTGGACGATGGCGCTGCCGCGCGTCATCGGCGAACCGCATGCGCGTCTCAATCTTTCCGCGCCGCTCGTCACCCGCTTCCTGCGCATCACCATCGTGGAGAAGCAGGGCCCCCGACCCTGGGCGATTCGCGAGCTAAACCTCTACGGCGACGAAGGCTGACGCAGGGAGCCGAACAAAACGAATTGTTACACCAAGGCCGCAAAGCGCGCTAAGCACGGGAGTGGAGCACCTTCGCTGTCTTTTCGCCCTTTGGGTCAAGTGCCGGAGGCTTTGGGGATATCCGTATGTCACGTCTTTCAGCCAACCTCCTCATTTCACATTTCCCAACATCATGAAGTTACTCCCCACGCTTACCGCCATCCTGCTCGCCGCTGCGTGTGCCGCCACCGCCAGCGCGGCTCAGTTCAAGGCCCTGCTCATCACCAAGACCGATGGTTTCCATCACGAGGCCATCGCCGTTGCCGTGCCGGCGCTGCAGGAACTGGCCCAGCTTCACGACATCGAACTGGTCTGGCCCAAGCGCGACCGAGAACTTTCCGAGCAGGCTCTGGAGAGTGTTGACGTCATCATCTTTGCCCTCACCACCCGCGACATCCTCACCGAGGACCAGCAGGCCGCGGTGGAGAAGTTTGTGCAAAACGGCGGCGGCATCGTCGGCATCCATGCCGGCGGGGCCGACACCGAATACGAGTGGGAGTGGTGGACGGGCGCGTTCGGCCACATGTTCCACATCCATCCCGCCGTGCAGACGGCCACGGTCGAAGTGCTCGACCCCAACTTCCCGGGGATGGACCGGTTCCCGCCGCGTTTCCTGTTCACCGAGGAGTGGTATGAGTTCGATGCCGCCCGCAGCGACAAGCTCCACTACCTGCTCGCCGTCGACGAAAAGACCTACGCGCCGCAGGCGAACTGGGGCGCTAAGAACGGCAAGGGCATGGGCGACTTCCACCCGCTGTCATGGTTTCATGAATACGACGGCGGACGCGTGTTCTACACCGCGTTCGGCCACCTGCCCGCGACCTGGCGCGACGACCGTTTCCTCCACCACGTTTACGGCGGCATCTACTGGGCGGCGACCGGCAAGGGCTTCCGCGCCGAATTGAGGAGTTAAAATCCGGGCGTGTGTGAAGATGGATCTTGTCCAGCCGAGAGGCAACGCGGCGGGAGCAGGTTGCTCTCGTCCTTGGTTTCCTCGTTGCACAAAAAACCCGCCGTCGCGCGGGGCTCGGGCGGGTGGTTTTGCGGCGACGCCGCAAATTGGTGGAGGTGGCGGGAATTGAACCCGCGTCCCTCTGGCCTTCTCGGCCCGCGTCTACCGGCGTAGGTTTGCTTTGATCTCGTGAGGGGCAGGCAGCACACCGGGCCAAAACCCTCACCAACCCCCGGGTCGAAGATACGACGCCAACTCCGCGGGTCGCAGAAGGCGCTATGCCTGAAGTCGGCGATCGCGTCAGCTATCAGGCGTCACTGGGCGATCGTCGCTGCGGTTATTAAGCAGCGAGGGGCATTTCTTCGTAGGTGCCGTTTATTTTTTGGTGAAGGGGGTTTAGCGAGCGTCCTTCATGCTCGGCCGGCAGCGAGACAATCCAACCAAAGGTCGAATCCAGAACACCCCCAAAAATCAGGTCGGGCCCGCCTGCCGCGCCACCGCGGTTCAAACGAGTCCGGTGTTCGATTGAGTGCTCGCTCAATCAAAGAACGGATCGGTCAACGTGTCCGGTTTTCATCCTCAAGCAAGCGCTTCTTTGCGCCGTATTGTTAATCATTCTCGCGCACGGGTTTCTTTTTCCGTGCACAATCGTAAAAAATTGTTCAAGAAACCGCCGTTGTGCTGAGCGAATCCCACCTGAACCGCTTTAGCCAAGCGTGTGTCGAGCTTTACCGGCCGGGTTTGGGACTGGGCAATTATGCGGAACGGACGTTTCGGTTTCTGGAGCGGTTGGTGCCGGCGGAGTTCATCGCCTTCGGTGCGCTGAACACCAAGACCAGTCAGCTCGACATGGGCGTGAGTCAGTCCGTGCCGGGCTTCACCGAAACGATGGAGGCCTTTGCCGCCCACATGCAGAAGTATCCGCTGTATTGCTGGGACCCGTGGGTGCGCGACGGAAAGCCGTTTACGCGCAGCGATTTTTATTCTCGGCGCGAGTTCCAGCAGCTCGACATGTTTTCCGATGTCTATCGTCAGCTGGGCGTCGACGACCATTGCGCGGTCTATGTGCCGGGCACGGCGGGCGAGGTGTGTTTTTACGGCATTGAGCGTTTCAAGGGGCAGGACTTTTCCGCCGAAGAGCGGCTGCTGTTGGAAATGGCCCAGGAGCATCTGGGCAACGCGCGCGAGCTGGCCAAGGCGCGCGATGAACTCAGCCATCGCGGCGCCCAGCCCGAGGCGCTGGTGCGGGCCGGCCTGACCATCCGTGAAGCGGAGGCGCTGGCGTGGTTGTCGGAGGGCAAGTCGAACGAGGAGATCGCCATTCTCCTCCAGCTCCAGCTCTACACCGTGAAGGGTTACGTGAAGACCATCTTCCAGAAAATCGGCGCGCCCAATCGGTTGGCGGCCGCGCTCTGGGCGCTGCGCATCACCCGCCAGGACGAGACGCGTGACGTGGGCGCGCAGGGGCAGTTCGTAAAACTCTCCGTGTCGCCGCTGCCGCACGAATCCTGAGGGCCTGAAAAAATGGCCAGCCTAGGGTTGTCCCCCCAAGGAGGGGTGGTGCGCTGGCCTGACTCTGTTAAGATGGCGGCTCCAGCTATGGCTTTCTCCCCCAGCTTCCAGCCCCGCGGTGTCTTTGACCGTGTGCGGGCGTCATCCCCGGCAAACGCGATCTGATGGCGGTGCGTCGCGCAGAGTTTGCCGAACGATTTTCAGTCGAGGCCCTTGAGCCTCGGGTGATGTTGTCGGCAGACGGATTCGGCGCGGCGGCGGTGGTGGTCGATGTCGGAGCGCGGGTGGAATTGCTGGCCACGGCCGATGACGACTGGGCCGGCGGCGGCATGGCGGCGCTCCAAGGCGGTGCGGACACGGATTTCGATTTTGGCGATGCCGCCACCCCCATTGCCTTGGCCGATGAAACGGTCGATGCGACCTGGATTGCGGCCGAGGGCGGCGACTGGAACGACGCCAGCAATTGGGCGGACAACGAAGTGCCCGGGGCCGGCGACGACGTGGTCATTACGGGTCTCAACGCCGACGCCACCATCACTTTGGCCGGCGCCACGCCGGCGTTGTCGAGCCTCACGGTCGAGTCCGGCACGCTTGCGCTCGCGGGCGGACTCAACACCGCCACGCTCACCGTCGCGGATGGCGCCACCCTCGCGCTTTCCGGCAACGCCACCAGCACCCTCACCGGCGACGTGAGTATTGCCAGCGGAGCCACGCTGACGGTGGCCGATACCGCGATCGTGATCTGGAGCGGCAACGGCGAATGGGCGCAGCGCGGTCAGTTCTCGTTGGGAACGGGCACGGAGTTTCGCACCACCGGTGCAGGGCAATTTAATCTGCATGCCGGGCTATTCGAAGTGAGTGCCGGCGCAGCCGTGAATGTGACGGCCGAGTGGGGCAACTTCTTCGTGCGCGGCGGCGAGTTCCGGTTGCACGGCACCTATGTCAGCGCGAGCGCCAACGCCGAATTCATCCAGTATGCCGGCACCGTCAGCGGCAGTGGCACGCTGACCGCCGCGCGGGAAATGTATTTTTATGGCACGGTGAATCCGAGCAACAGCACCGCTGGAGCCGGCACCCTCACGCTCGACGGTGACGCCTACTTCCGCAGCGCCACGAACGATCCGGCCAATCCGTGGGCGATCGTGCTCGATGTGATCGATGCCGACACGGCCGACCGTCTGGTCATCACCGGCGATGCGGAATTGAACGCCCACGGCGCCATCACCGTCGATGCGACCGCCGCCGATTTTTCCGGCGTGGCCACCGGCACGGCGCTGAACGCGGCGTTGCTCACTGTGGGCGGGACTGTTGCCGGAACTCCGACCGTCACGGTTTCCGGTGGCGGCACACACTCGGTCGATGCGACTTGGAACGCCGGCAGCAAGAGCGTCACCGCCACCACGATTTCACTGACCGAGATCAGCCAGGTGGTGAGCGGCGGTCTGCTCGCGGGCAGCACCACGTTCCAGACGTTGCTGGGCAACTTCAATCTGGGCACGCTCGATCTGGCGGCGCAGGGCCGCACGCCGTTCAGCCTGCCGGGCCTGACGCTGACGCTGGCCGACACGTTTAATCTCACCGCGCTGGCGCCGCAGGTCGCGTTGCCGACCATCGCGCCGTCGACGACCTTGGCGCAGTTGATCACCGATCTGGAATCGGCCGGTTTCACCGTGTCCCAGCCGGGTGACGGGGTGGAGTTGCGTGGCACGCTGTCGCGCACGATCGCCGACAACCTCGCGCTCGCGATCGGCCTCGATGCCGACGACGCCTTTGCCGTGCCGGGTGCGCTCACCACGGGCTGGGCCGACACGCTGGATCTGGCGATTTCCGGCGCGCTGTTGGGCGAGCTGGGCCAGACGGTCGTGTTCGAAGTGCGCGACGGCACCTTCCATCTCGCGGTCGATCCGCTCGGCAGCAGTCTGCTCTATTTGAATGTCAGCGGGGCGGCCACCGTTTCCGGCTCGGCCCGCGTCGGCGGTCGCACGGTCAGCATGAGCGGCGACATCGCGGTCGATTACGCCGTGAGCCTGCATCATCTGGCGGATGGCGCGACCGCTGCCGCTTCCGGCAGCGCAACGATCGAATTGGCCACCACCGCCGGACCGTTGAGTCTGGCCGCGTCTTTGGCCGCGTCGCGTGGCAGTGATGCCGGCACGCTGGTAACGACGTCCAGCGACACCCTCACGCTCGGCGGCACCTTGAGCGTGCCGGGCCTGACTGACACCGCTGGCGACGCGCTCACGATCGCGCTGACCGGCACGGCGGCGGGCGACCAATCGAGTTGGACGTTGGCCGCGACCGGCACCGATGCCCTCTTTCTCGATCTCAATGTGAGCGGTTGGGCGCTCGATGCCGCGCTGGCGCCGAGCGCGTTGTCCGGCAGCGGCACGCTTTCCACTCAGTTCGATTTCCTGCGTCAGGCCGACACCGCGCCGACGCTGGCGATGGGCCTCACCTTCGACGCCGACACGCTGGCCCTCGCCGGCAACCTCGCGTCGAGCGCGACCACGGCGGTCGCTGCGCCGGGCGGGATGACTTATCTCAACCTCGATCACGCGACCGGCGCCGTGGCGCTGGCGGCGACCTGGGCCGATGCGACCTGGACGGGCGGGTTCACCTTCGAAGCCGAGTCCGCGACCTACGGCGCGCCCGGCGCCGGGTTTACCGGCACGGTCACCGATGGCGCCGATGCGGACGCCCACGCAGTCGTCGGCTCCTACGATTTCTCCACCCAGACGATTACCTCCACGGTCGACCAATTGGAAATCGTTGCGACCACTGTCGCGCGGTTTGTCGTCGCCGGCGTGGCCCTGCGCCATCAGCGCAACGCGGCCGACGAGCAGGAGCTCGCGACCGTCGCCGAGGTTCCGGTGGAATTGCTTTTCCTGACGGTTGCGCCCGCCACCTATGACATTTCAACCAACGCGGGGAACACCGCC
>CBINJL010000055.1:0-10269 GCA_966250925.1 uncultured Opitutus sp.
CTGCCTCCACCGCGCCCCACCACCAGCACGTCAAAGATTCCCAGTGCATCCGCATTTTGGATACGCTGCGCGATCTCCGCCGCCGCACCTTCGCCCTGGACCTTGGCCGGCAGCACCACCAGGCGCCCGCGCCAGCCGCGACGCAGCATGATGCGCACAAAGTCCTGCACCGCGGCGCCGGTGGGAGACGTCACGATGCCGACCGTCGCCGGCAGCGCCGGCAGCGGTTTCTTGCGTTCACGATCGAACAGTCCCTCGGCCGCCAGGCGCTGTTTCAGCGCCTCGAACTCGCGCTGCAGCCGTCCCACGCCGTCCTCCACCACCGTGCGCACGACCAGCTGATATTGCCCGCGCGCCTCGTAGACACTGACGCGACCGGTGACCACGACCTGCAGGCCGTCGCGCAGGGCCGCTCCCTGCCGCACGGCGTCGCCGCGAAACAGCACGCAGGCCAGTTGCGCGCCGCCGTCCTTGAGCGAAAAATAGCAGTGCCCGCTCGTCTGTCTCCGAAAGTTGGATACTTCGCCCCGCACGCAGGCCGCGCCGATACCGCCTTCCAACAACGTCTTAATCCGACGGGTAAACAACGTCACGCTTTCCGCCCGCGACGCCGGGGCGGCCGGTTCTTCCGCACGCCCGAATCCTTCGAGCGGTTCGGTGTCCATCCCCCAGTCGGGCATGTCAGATCTCCGGCTGGGTCGAGTGGGCCAGCGCCGCCTTTTTGCGCGCGAGGTGACGACGAAGCAATTTCATGCCCAGTCCCAACACCGCCATCACCCCGATGGCGATCAGCACCACCCGGCCCTTGCCCGCCAACAGCGCTTCGCCGAATACCGCGAAGACCGTGGCAAACGCACCGGCGATCAGAACCGAACCGATGAGATAGATGCGAAACGGCACTCCGGCCAGGCCGAGCAGCGCGCCCTGCATGACAAAAGGCGGCCCGGGCGTGAGACGGGCCAGTAGCGTGATGTTCCAGTAATCCGACTCCCGCACGTGGGGCCAGTCATAGCCGATCCGCCGCACCAGTTTTTCCAACCACGGTCGCGCGATCCAACGCGCCAGCACGTAGGTTAGCGAAACGTTGATCGCCAGCGCCAGCCAGGTCGCGATCAGCACCACCGGCCAGCCCAGCGTCGGGGCAAAGACCGAACCGGCGGTCAGGGTGAAGGGCGACAGCGGAAATCCCACCGCCGGCAAAACCGCCATGGCGGAAAAGAACGCCAGCGGTCCGGCGTCGCGCACATAGTTCAACGCCGCATCGATGGCGCCACGCACATCCACCCCGCGCAAAAGCGCCAGCGCGGCGATGACGAGCCCGACCAACCCGACCGCCAGTTTGACCAGCAGCCCCTTGTTGAGCGTCTTTTTCGCAGGCGCAGATTCCATGTCGCGACCATGCTCGGCGCGCCGTATCACCGTCAAGCGTCCCGCCCGCCCCATTCCTCATTCTCGTTCCCTCGTAGCCCGCCTCGGGAGAGGCAGGACCAACCGAACGAACGCCCTTTCGACAGTCCCTGCGCTCCCGCGCAGGGCTACCCGCCCCTCATTCTCGTTCTCCCTCCTTCACCTCCCTTCCCTGGGAACGCCGAGCTCCAGCTCGGCCCATCCCACCGCCGATCCCTGACTCATTCTCATTCTCGTAATCGTTCTCGTTCTCCCGCGTAGCCCGCCTCGGGAGAGGCGGGACAAATCGGACGCACACCTTCCCGACGGTCCCTGCGCTCCCGCGCAGGGCTACCCTGACTCGTTCTCATTCTCGCCCATACACCGACATCCGCCCGGTCTTCCCCGGTGCGGACTTGTCCTCGCCCCGCCCCACTCGCTAGGCATAACACCGCCTCATCCATGGAGTCCCCTTCGCCCATCATCGCCGTCGTGATGCCGGTCTTCAACGAAGAGGCAGTGCTGCCGGAAACTTTCCGCCGCCTGACTGCCTTGTTCGACACCACGCCCGGTTACCGCTGGCGCGCCGTGCTGGTCGATGATGGCAGCAGCGACGCCAGCGAGACGTTGCTCGCCGCTCAGGCCGCCACCGATCCGCGTTTCGAGATTGTTACCCTGACCCGCAATTTCGGATTTCAAGCCGCACTCGCCGCCGGCCTCGCCGCCACCGAGGACGCGGACGCCACCATCACGCTCGATGCCGACCTCCAGGACCCGCCGGAGTTGATTCCTGAAATGCTCGCCCGCTGGCGCGAAGGCGCCGGCGTCGTGCTCGCCGTGCGCCGCTCGCGCCGCGAAACCGGTGTTCGCCGCTGGGGCATGGATTTGTTTCACGCCTGTTTCGGACGTCTCGCCGACCAGACCGGCCCGGAAGCCAATGCAGGCACCTTCGGTCTCATGAGTCGCGAGACCGTGCAGGCCTTTAATCGCCTGCCGGAGCGCAACCGTTTCTTTCCCGGCCTGCGCGCTTGGGTCGGTCGCGATGTCGTCAAGGTCACCTACGATCGCCAGGACCGTGCGGCCGGCGCGCCCAAACAATCTCTGCGGCGACTGGCGCGCTATGCCTTCGATGGCATTTTCAGTTTTTCGCAACTGCCGCTGCGGCTCGTGTCCTATCTCGGCCTGTTGGTCGCGTTGGTGGGATTCGGTCTGGGCGCGTTTTACGCCATCCGCCGTCTGCTCGGCATCGAGATCGCGCAAACCGGATTCACCACGCTCGTCACGCTGGTGCTGTTTCTCGGCGGCGTGCAGTTGATCGGCATCGGCGTGCTGGGCGAATACCTCGGCCGCATCTACGACGAGGTGAAGCAGCGCCCGCTGTATCTGGTCAAACGCCGACGCGGCGGAAAGTGAACGCCGCGCGGCCACCGACGTATTCCCCAATCACCTCAAACCACCGGATTTCACAGAAGCCAAGAAGCCGGCAATAATATCATATCCAACGGCTTAGTTGGCTTCGTTGCCTTCTGTAAAAATTCGAAATCCTGAGACCAAATACTGCCGCTCTCGGCATGCTTTGCGGCCGCTGCGGCCTTTGCTGTCTTTGCGTTAAACCTCAGTCGCGGAACAGCCATGCTATCACATCAGCGTCCGCTTGCGCAGCACGATCATCAGCCCGACCCCGAACGGCGCACGCAGCCACGGCAGCTTGGCCGGCGCGACAAAGAGCCAGCGTAACACCGCGTTCAGCGGCCGCGGCGGAATCATCTCCTCGCTGCGGGTCGAGTCGTCCGGCTTGCGTCCGCGGCGCAACCACCACACCGCCGGAAACGCGGCCACGTTGATGTAGTTCAGATAAAGTCGGTCCCAATTTTCCGCAGCGAACAACGCCGCCAGATCCGTCCGATGATAGCGGCGGAAGTGATGCAACGCCACGTCCCAATCGCTCCAGAGCTGGCGCATGGCCGGCACCGTGACGACAAGCAAGCCGCCGGGTTTAAGCACCCGATGCAGTTCCGCCACCGCCCCACGATCATCCTCCACGTGCTCCAGCACATCGAGCAACGTGATGCAGTCCGCCTCACCATCGGCGAGCGGCAGCGCGGTGGCCGCGCCAACGATCACCTGCTCCGGCGCGAAACGCGTGCGCAACATTGCCAACGCTTCCGCATGATCATCCGCCACCAACACACGATGCGAGTCAGCCATCTCCGCCGCGAAACGCCCCGACCCCGCGCCAACATCGAGCAACATTGGCCGATCGCGTCCGCGGGATTGGGTTCGCGCGCCAAACCGCGCGATGGCCCAGCGAGCGATCCGACGCTTGCCCACATAAAACCAGTGGCGCGCCTCCACCCGGGCCATCTTTTCGTATTCATCGGAATTCATGCGCGCAATCGGTGACGAAATCTCGTCGCAAGACCGCAACGCCTCCCTCGTCGGTTGAAAAGCAAATCCGCGTTTCGGTCGGCGGCCCATCGCCATATTTGATCAACCCACTTGCCGTAGTCCGCCTCGGTGAGGCCGAAAGTGCGGGCTGAAGCGCCGCACTACGGCATCCGCGTAGCGCGGCGCTTCAGCCCGCGCTGGCCGTGCTCAGGCGAAATCAGCAGCAATGTGCCACGGTAAACCACTCCGCGACAGACGACGTGGACGCTCCTGAGACCGACCAAAGCCTAACTGCGACCATCGCCGCTCAATCAATGAGATAGGCACCGGGGATACCTTTATCCAATGTCGCCAAGCGGGCACCGTGACGCTTGGCGAGAGCGAGCAAATGACCATCGGTCACTTCGCCTGCGCGACGGACGTAGGCCGGCAGGGCAGAGATTTCCACATCATCGACGATGAAGGGCATTTTGAGCGCGGTCTTCATCCGGCGCAGGGATTCCACGCCGTCCGCCACACTGGCAAGGTAGCGTGCGTTTACGGCGATGCGCACAAAACCCATTTCTGTCGTCGCACAAGTGGCAAACCTATCTCCCTGATGGGCGACCTGCCAGCGATTAACCGTGTTATTTTGCTCATGCTGCGTGAGGCACAGCGCGAGCAGGGCGTTTACGTCGAGCAGGTAAATCACAAGAGGTCAGCCAGCATGGCGCGGACTTCCTCGGAGGTGATAGGCTTTTGGCCAGGACGAGCGACCACGACGGGCAGCCCGCTGATGGGGTGCTTGATGAACTTCACCTTGCCGGAGGATTGCTTCCGCGTGGTTTTTTTGGCGGCAGGTTTCTTAGTCTTGGCAAGGGACATGACGCGCACCGTGGCGCGACGACGACATGTTGGCAAGAACGCAGCCATCGGTCGATTTTCAGCAGTCAGAAAGTGCGGGCTGAAGCACCGCACTACGGCCTCCGCGTAGCGCGGTGCTTCAGCCCGCGCTGGCCGTGCCCACAGCGATGTCTCAACTCCACCGACTGCAGCCCAACCGCCCGCCTGCAAAAATGCGTAAATTCCTCAACCTCCGCCTGCTCGCGAAATGCGCACTGGCATCAACGCGCTTCGTGGCATTGAGCTATCGCTCCGTCTTCCTCCCAATCGTTTCGGTTTCGGCAACTACCGCCACATCGCCGCCACGATTCCTTCGCCCCACGTTGCCTCCGCATCGTCGCCTCTCCGACTCTTCCGCGCCATGCCTCCGACTCGCCCGCTCGTCATCTGGACCCTGACTTGTCTGCTGCTGCTTCCTGCTATGTATTGGAACTATACGGGACACGTCTGGGAGGACTTTCTCATCACTTATCGGCATAGCGAAAATTTCGTGGCGGGGCTCGGACTCACCTACCAACCGGGCACCCGGCTGCATGGTTTTACGTCACCGCTCAACGTGCTCGTGCCGACAGCGTTTGCCGTGCTGACCGAAGCTCCGACTTACGCGCTGCCGTTGCTGTTGACGAATGTCGTCACACTGGCGTGCCTCGCGGTCGGCGGACTGATTTTATTGCGCACCTTGGCGCCCCACACGTCACCGTCGCGTCAATGGACGCTGTGGCTGCTGCCGCTATTTCTCGCCCTCAACATCAAACTCACGGCCTATACCGTAAACGGTCAGGAAGCCGGTTACTGGGCGCTGTTTCTCGCCTTGAGTTTCGCCGCGCTGGTTCGGGGCGCATCACAGCATTGGCTGCTCGGGGGTATCGGCTGGGCGGGACTGATGTGGTCGCGACCGGACTCTCCTGTCCATATCGTGATGCTGGCTGCTCTCGCGCTCATTTTCCCTGCCGGCAACCGCAAGGAAGAGGCACAGGGGTTACTCAAGGCCGCCTTCGTCTGCACCCTTTGCTACCTGCCGTGGTTTGTCGGCGCTTGGATCTACTACGGCACGCCGGTGCCCCATACGATTCTCGCCAAATCGGGCGCATACCATCCCGTGCCACTCAGCGAACTTTCGCTGCCGAATCTGATGCGCCGACTCCTGCGTTGGTTCGGCGAACCGTATCTGCCGATATACTCCTACACCAGCGGCTGGCCGTTGCCGCTGCTGGTGGCGGGTGGCGTGGCGGGATTGGCCAGCGTTGCCAGTTTGATCAGCCGCGACCGCATCACCCGGCTGGCCGCCGGTTGTTTTTTTTGCGTCCGCCGGCTATCTGGTTTTTGTCGACCTGCGGGCGATGGCCTTCCCGTGGTATTTTATTCCCCCGGCTGTATTCGGTGCGGTGCTGGGAGTGCGGTGGCTGGCGTTAACCAAGGAAGCGATGCCGCGCTTAACCTGGCTGCCCGTCTGTGCGAGTCTGCTGCTCTTGCTGACCTTGGCCTACACGTTTGTCGGCTCGATGCGTCAGATCGAAGCCCAGCAACGCATCGTCGAACATGGTGTGCGGCGCGGTGTCGGGCTTTGGTTGCGTCAACACGTGCAGCCGGAGGACCGGGTGTTTTTGGAACCCATTGGCTACATCGGCTATTTTAGCGGCGCACGATTACTGGACTATCCAGGCTTGGTAAGCCCCGCGGTGGTGGACGCGCGACGGGAATTCGATCTGGGTTTCTACGAGTTGATCGATCATCTGCATCCGGAGTGGATCGTGTTGCGGCCCCACGAATACCAAAATTTCGAGAATCGCTGCACCACTAAGAACGATTACGAAGTGGCAACGGTGTTCGACGCCCGCGACGACCTTCGGGAACTGGGTTCCCTACCCGGCATCGGCTACCTTTATTCGGATGCCACGTTTTTTGTGCTCAAACGACGGACCTGACCCGGCCGTCGCTCAGGGCAGGTTTTTGAGCCATTCCGCGGTGTATTCTGCCTCACGGCGGCTGCGTCCCGAATCGGTAACGGCCTGGGAGGTTTGCAGCGTCTCACTGGACTCGGATTGGGGAGCGATCGAGTTCTTCTTTCGCTCCGCCCAGGCCAGAAATGCGTCAGTATCCACCGACAGGATACGACTGATGCGCATCGCATATGTCGGCGTGAACTGAATCTGCTGCTCCATCTCCAATTCCACCGCCGCGCCGAAATCATGCTCCGGGATCGGCGCCCACCGGGATGTGGCGAAATCGACAACCGCCATGCGCTGCACGACCAGGATCTCGCCAAAGGTGGCGCGACGCTGATGGTAGAGGAAGTTTTCCGCCCGCTCAGCCAGACTGAAATAATCAACGCCAGACACTTCGTAGGCCACCCAAAGCAACGGCATCTTCGGTTCGACCACCAAGTCTGGGGCATCGGATCGCGCCTCAAGAAATTCCCGATACCAATTGCTGGTTTCCGCCGCCACGTTCTCGTGGGCATAAGCGCGCCGCGCCAGAGTCGGCATGGTCCAGAGACTGAAATAAAACGCCGTCAGCACAATCAGGGCATGCCAGCGCCAACGGCCACCGACCAGCTCCGGATAAACGAAGACAAACGCCAGCACAAAGAGGAGCTGCGTCGGCAACGACAGTCGCACGGTCAGCACATCGTCATACGCGCCCCAGAAATAGCACAACATGAGCGCTGCCTGCAGACACAGCGCCAGCACGAACACCACGAAGACCGACCGACCCGGGTCGGTCCTGAGCTGGCGATATTCGCGGTAGAACCACATCCAGAAAAACCCCAGACCCACGATGCCTGCCAGCGCCAACAGATGCGAGTTCGGCTGGCTGCGATCCCATTCGAAGAAGTAACTCAACGCCCGGCCCACATTGTCGTAAAAGTAAGCCAGACTATAAACGCCGTGATCGCTCGGACGATCCCCGAGCTGCCACAGTCCCGGCTGAAGATCGAAGATGTGATATTGCAGCGGATACAAGACCAACAGCAATGGAGCCAACAACAGCGGCCACGGCAGGAGCAGTGTCCGGCTGGCCCCTGTTCGCCAAAGAATCACCAGGGCCACCGGCAGGACGAACAACACCGATTCGTAACGCACCTGAGCCAGCAAAATACCAGCCAGACAAAATGCGCCCAACGTGATCCCCGTCGGCCTGGCTGCGTAAATCATGCCGAGATAGAGCGTGGCCAGAATCATCACGAGATTGAGCAGCTCAAACCCTCCGCCCGTCGCCACCTGGGTCAGCAGCGGAACGGTTGCGAACATAACCATCGCCGCGATCCCGGCCCCGCGACCTCGCAGCCAACTGCCGACCAAATAGAGCAATCCCAGCAGTGCCGTTGTCAGCAGACCGTTGAGCACAAACGCATTTCCCGGGCGATACCCCGAGACGTCATGCAGCAATGAAACCAGGAACGGGAAAAGCAAAGGCCGCTTATCCACGCTGCCCTGCATAAGCACGAAATTGGTGCCCAGCTCATAGCCTCGCCCCACGGCGTGAGCCTCGCGGGTAAAATGCATGCGCTGCACTGTTGAGGCCTGCAGCAACTCGTCGTTGACGACCTTGAACCCGTGCCGCTCCTGCATGTGCAGGACCCCGGACAAGACCGCGACCAACACGATAATCCGCCAACCTCCGCGCCGCGCCTGCTCGCCCAGATCCCGCCACGGAATCATTTTCCCGAGCAATACAACCCACCAGACAAAGGTCGCCAGCATCAACGCGTAGCCGCAGCGCTGCACCAGCAGGATGCCGGTTCGGGGCGCGAACGTGAAAAACCCCAACTGCACCGCCAGGGCGGTAACGCAGGCTCCCAAAATCAGACGCGAGCGTTGTTGGCGGAATTGAGCGGTGAGCGGTATCCCCATGGTGGGCAATGTGACCATTCATAAAAAAGCCGTCCCTTGAGCAAGGGACGGCTGGATGAAAAGAAACGGAATCAGCTTAGTTGCTGAAAGTGATCGTGGCCTTGCCCGACACGTTGCTGTTGGTCGCCTCGATGACGGTGTCGGTGGCGTTGAAGGTCGTCGGATAATCTTCACCGGCGACTTCCGCAATGGTCTTGATGTATTTGTCCGAGCCCACGAGCTCACCGTAGGTGACGGTGGTCACGCCGTATTCCAGGAAATACTGCTGAGCTGCGCTGGAGAGCTGGCGGAGGTTGTTGACGATAGCCTTCTCCTGCGAGCTGGCGCGGACCTTTTGGAACGCCGGGATCGCCATGGCCGCGAGGAGGCCGATGATGACGACGACGATCATGATTTCGACGAGCGTGAAGCCCTTCTTCGAGGAAGTCTGATTGGTTTTCATGAACGATTATTGGTTATTGATTTATGATATGCGCCCACGGATGAGCTGAGCTTCGACAAAGCGAAAATCGACCTAATATCGCAAGCCCTAACTCGCCAACGGCTTGCGCCCCGACCAAGACTTTCCGTGCAACATTTTCGGTCCGCTGTGGTATAATTAACACCTGACCTTCATGACTTTGCCCGATTCAGGGGTTTCCCCGACCAACGATCAGGAAATTGCGAAGGAACGGTAAAAACGCCTGCCTGGTCCCACACCGACCGAAACCCGGTGTTGTCGCCGCCCGTCTCGAGTCCTTGCCTGCCTGCAAAACGATCCGCCTTTTGAATCCTCTTCGCCGTCCGCTCCGTCGCCTCCGCCTTCCTCTCGCCGCCCTGCTGTTGTCTGTGGTCTCCGCTCGCGCGCAATTGGACGAATTGTGGTTCAACAACGGAGACCGCCTCACCGGTGAAGTGGTCAGCGTGAATGAAGAGGTCATCGTCTTCCGCGCCGCCTTCGGTGAGATCACGGTGCCGACCGCCGACGCCAAGATCGTGCGTGGCCCCGAAGACCCTTCCGTGGTCAATCCCGCGACCGTCAGCTCCGAACCGGCCCCCGACGCCGCCAAGCTCGCCGAAGCACTGCAGAATGCTCTCGCCGCCGAGGCCGGCGAAACCGTCACCGCCGACACCACCGCAAAACCCGCCGAACCCAAGACCGCCCCGGAGAAACTCGAAGCCGAGGCCGAAAAGGTGCTGGCCGAAGGCACCACGCCCTGGCGCGGCCGCGTGGAGTTCGGCTATCGCCAGCAGGAGGGCCAGAACAACTCGACCAACTTTGACCTGCGCGCCTCCGCCGAACGCGAATATCGCCACAATACCCTCTCGGCCGACGCGCGTTTCCTCTACGGCGAACAAAACGGCAACGTGAACAACGACCGCTACGATGGTAGCTTTCGCTGGCGCCGCCAGCTCGGCGAACGCACCTTCGCCCAGACGCTCACCAGCTACTACCGCGACGACCTGAAATCCATCACCCACAACTGGGAGCAAAATGTCGGCGCCGGCCTGCGCCTGCTCAAGACCAAGGCCCATGTCGTCAACGTGGGCGCCGGCGTCACCGGCCAGTTCCGCGAAACCGAACTCACCGATCCGGCCTTCTACGCCTTGCTCGAAATCTTTCAGGACTATTCGTGGCGCATCAACGAACGCCTCAAGTTTACCCAAAACGCCGTCGCCCAATACGCGCCTGACTCCGAAGGCAAATTCGTGACCGTGGGTAACCAACCCGTCGCCTCCGCCGGCGAGGCCAACTACAAGCTGCGTTTCAACACCGCCC
>CBINJL010000056.1:0-10136 GCA_966250925.1 uncultured Opitutus sp.
CGGCTTTGCAAGATCGCCCTCGTCGCCGCCGTCGCCGGTTTCCTGGGTCTCGTCGTGCTGAACAACGCCGTCTTCGATTACGCGTCGAACTACGGCTTCGTGCATCACGTCCTCGCCATGGACACGCTCTTTTCCGGCGAAGCCCAAAGCTGGCGCGCCTGGAGAGATCCGAGTCCGGCGGACAATTCCTGGTGGCTTTATCACGCCGCCTACGTCGCGCTCATCCTGTGGGAAGCCGTCGCCGCCGCCCTCTGTGCCGCCGGCGCGTGGCGCCTGTGGCAGCGACGCCGGGCGACCGCGCCCGAGTTCGCCGCCGCCAAATCGCTCGCCTCGCTCGGGCTCACCGTGAGTCTGCTGCAATGGTTCGTCGCCTTCATCACCGTCGGCGGCGAATGGTTTCTCATGTGGCAATCCCGGACCTGGAACGGCCAGGATGCGGCCTTCCGCATGTTTGCCTGCATCGGCCTCATCCTGATTTTCCTCAACCAACGCGACGGCGACGATTGATCTGACAACCTCACAACGTCGCCGCGTATCCACCCCATTCCGCCATGCGCTCCGTCATTCTGCTCACCCTGTTTTCGTTCTTCCTCGCCGCGCCGCTCTCCGCCGCCCCGCAGTTGCGCGCGCTTATCGTCGATGGCCAGAACAACCACGACGTCTGGCCCAAATCGACCATGATGATGAAGTCGTATCTCGAAGAGAGCGGCCGTTTCACCGTCGACATCGTGCGCACCCGATTCACCTGGCGCGGCGCGAAGTGGCTGCCCGAGTATCCACTTTCCGGTGACACCGAAACCGAGGATCTGGAACAGCCCCGGGCCGATCCCGGGTTCACTCCCGATTTCTCCGCCTACGACGTGGTGATTTCCAACTTTGGCTGGCAGGCCGCACCCTGGCCCGACGCCACCCGCGCCGCCTTCGAAACCTACATGCGTGATGGCGGCGGATTGGTCGTCGTCCACGCCGCCAACAACTCCTTCCCCGAGTGGGCGGCCTACAATAAAATGATTGGCCTCGGCGGTTGGGGCGGTCGTGACGAACATCACGGCCCCTACGTCTATTATAATGAAGCCGGCGAACGGATCGACGACACCTCGCCCGGACGCGGCGGCAGCCACGGCCCGCAGCACGAATTCCAGATTACGTTGCGCGAACCCCACCCGATCACGGCCGGCCTGCCGCCGCTCTGGTTGCACACCATGGACGAGTGCTACGACCGCCTCCGCGGGCCGGCGGAAAACATGACCGTCCTCGCCACCGCCTGGTCCGCCCCCGAACAACGCGGCACCGGCCGGCACGAACCGATGCTCATGACGTTGACTTTCGGCGAAGGCCGTGTCTTCCACACCACGCTCGGCCACGACGACTACTCATTCGCGTGCGTCGGTTTTATCACCACCTTCACCCGCGGCGCCGAATGGGCCGCCTCCGGCACCGTGACCCTGCCGCTCCCTGCCGACTTCCCCACCGCCACCCAAACCCAGTCGCGGGAATTTCGCTGATCAGCATCACAACCGACACAGCGCAATCCTGCCCACGCTTGGCACCACGACCAGATGTGGCGCAAAAAGGCAGACGAGGTTACAGGACAGTGACGCGAAAGGGAAAATCATATTTTCCCGAAAATTGATGGCACTGCGATAGTGGCATTCGCGGTTCCGGCTGTCTCTTACCCGCTACCCTTCCTCCGTAAAAGAGACGGCTTCACTCCATTCCTCAAACCGCGGTCGCTTTCCGCGGACAAGGCCACGGCGTGCGGTTGTCTCATAATTGTGCTTCCGCTCTATGCTTCTTCCCTTCCGATCGTCCTGCCTCACCGCTCGCTGCGCGGTATTCCTCACGTTCTTCGCCTGCATCGGTCCGTGCCTCCACGCCCAGACCGCCACGCAGAGTATCGTTATCAACGAAGCGGTTTCATCCAACGTGACCACCCTCGAAGACGCCGATGGTGACTTCGAGGATTGGGTCGAGTTGCACAACGTCGGCACGACTGCCGTGAATCTGAGCGGCTGGGGATTCAGTGACGACGACGAACCGTTCAAGTGGACGTTTCCGTCACTCACTTTGGAGGCGGGTCAATATGTAGTGGTCTGGACGTCAGGCAAAGATCGCCGCCCAGACACGCCGGCCGGCCAATCCTTGGACGGTCTGGATCTCCACACCAATTTCAGCATCAGCGCCGGAGGTGAAACGCTGCTGCTAACCCAACCCGACGGCACGCTGCATGATAGCGTGGAGTTTCCCAAACTGCGCGGCGACATCGCCTACGGCCGCAGTCCCGACAACCGCGCCACCTTCTTTTATTTCGCCGATCCTACTCCCGGCGCCGCCAATACCACCACCGGTTTTCTCGGTGTGCTCGATGCCCCGGAGCTCTCGCACGAAGCGGGATTCTACACTTCGGCCATCGCGGTCACCGCGACACACGATACCGCAGGCGTGAGTCTTCACTACTCGCTTGATGGCGCACTCCCGGCGCTGGAATCACCGCAATTTTCCTCCGCCGTCACGCTCTCCTCCCGCGTCGGCGAGCCCAACGGCATCTCGACCATTCCCACCGCCACCGGCACCGGTTACTGGGGCTGGAACGGCCCGCCTGCCGGCGAAGTGTTCAAGATCAGCACCCTGCGCGTGCGCGCGTTCAAGGAAGGTTACATGCCCAGTCCGGTTACGACCGCCAGCTACCTCATCGATCCCGCGATCGAATCCCGCTACACGCTGCCCGTCGTCTCTCTCGTCACCGACGCCGCCAATCTGTTCGATAACGAAACCGGTCTGTTCGTGAACGAAAACTATCTCGAAAGCGGCCGTGAATGGGAACGCGACGTCCACTTCGAGCTCTTCATCGACAACGAAACCGCCTTCTCGCACGACATGGGCGTGCGCACCCACGGCGGCCAGAGCCGACTCGCCGCGCTGAAGAGCCTGCGCTTCTACACGCGCAGCGAATACGGCACGTCCGAACTGGAATACGCGCTCTTTCCCGACAAGCCCGAGGTGGACGTTTATGAAACGTTTCTCCTTCGTTCCGGCGGCAACAACTGGGGCAGCCTGGCCTTTCGCGACGCACTCGCCAGTTCACTGCTGAAGGACGTCTCCACCGTCGACATTCAATACTCCCGGCCTGCCGTCGTGTTCATCAATGGTGAGTTCTGGGGCATGATGAACTTCCGTGATCGCTTCGACGACAAATACATCGAGCACCACTACGACATCGAGGACATCGACATGCTCGAGGACGGCGAGCCCGACGAAGGGTCCTCCGAACATTACGATGCCCTGCTCGACTTCCTGGCCACCCACGACATCGCCGCCGCGGACAACTACACGGAGGTTTCACGTCGCATCGATATCGACAATTTCCGCGACTACCACATCGCCCAGACCTACTACATGAACGTCGATCAACCGGGCAAAAACGTCCGGATCTGGCGCTCGCAATCGGTCGATGCCGACAACCCTTATGCCGACGGCCGCTGGCGTTGGCTGCTCTACGATGTCGATCTCAGCATGGCCAGTCTCGGCGATTCCCTCGCCTACATGACCGCACACGATCGCAACGCACTGGTCTATAATACCAACTTGAATCACTTCGGCGCGACGACCGTGAACGGACCGCCGTCGTGGGGCGACGTCAACGATCCGCAGGCCACCCTGCCCCTGCGCGCCCTGCTGCACCACGAAGGGTTTCGCCGCAGCTTCATCAACCGTTTCGCCGATCTCCTCAACACCGCCTTCAGCCCCGCCAATGTGTTGTCTGCGATCGATCGTTTCGCCGCGCTGCAACGCCCCGATATCGGCGAACATTTCGCCCGCTGGGGCCAGTCGTCCGAGTTTTGGGAAAACGAAATCCTGCGCATGAAGAACTTCGTCAACCTGCGCCCGGGGTTCATGCGCCAACACATCGTCGAGTTCTTCGGCTTGCCCGGCCAGACCACCGTCACCGTCGATGCCAATCCCGTCCACGGCAAGGTGCAGGTGAACAGCATGCCGATCGACGCGCACACGCCGGGCCTGGCCAATCCCGCCGCGCCCTATCCGTGGACCGGCACCTATTTTCAAAGTATTCCGCTCACCTTGATCGCCGTGCCCGAACCCGGTTACGCCTTCAGTCATTGGGAGGGCCTTGCCGGCGCCGTCGCGGAGGAAGACGCGGTGACCCTCACGCCGGACGCCAGTCCCGTTTCCCTGCGCGCGATCTTTGTCGAGACCGCCCGCCCCGAGCTCGTGCATTATTGGAATTTCAATGATGAGGAATCCGTGCTCGAGCCCGCTTCCGGCACCGCCTCGACGAGCGGTCGCATCCAAGTGACGCCCGCCGCCGACACTGAAGTTGAGGTCGACGATGGTCAGGACTTCGCCGGCACCAACGCTCGCCTCGACGCTCCCGTCGGCACGCACCTGCGCCTCAACGAACCGCTCGGCGCCATGCTCACCTTTGCCCTCCCGACCACCGGATTCGAAGGCGTTGCCTTCAGCTACGAAACACGTCGTTCGGGTAAAGGCGCAGGCACACAGAATCTGTCCTACACGACCGACGGCTCCAGCTGGACAACGCTCGGTGCCGTGGTCGTGCCCGACGGTGCGCCCACGCTCGTCACGCATGACCTCTCAACCGTGGCCGCCGTCGCCAACAATCCGCGCTTCGCCGTGCGCATCACGTTCGAACAAGGCGCCGGTGGCGACGAAGGCAACAACCGCTTCGACAACTTTGTCGTCGAGGGATTCGTCTCCGATCTTCCGCCCCCGCCGCCCGACATCGCATTCCTGCATCCGACTCCGACCGCAGGCGAGACCAGCGTCACCGCCCGCCCCGGCGATGTCATTCCACTGCAGGCACAGATCGCCGACACCGTTGCCGCGGTCGCCGCCGTCACTTTCCATGTCGGCGACAGCGTTTCGATTATCGCGCAAGCCGGCGAAAACACGACTTGGACGGCATCGCTCGACACCACCGCCCTGCCGATCGGTGCCTACACGTTGCAGGCAGAAGCGTTCGATGCCGCCGGCAACGCCGTCGGGCTTTCGACCGGCATCCTGATCGAAATTCTGGGCGCGCCGTTGCCCTTGGTCGCCGGCCTGCCGGTCCGACCGGCCGAGTTCCCGGCCAGCGCTTACCTCGCGCACAATGCCGACCTGCGCGCCTACTACGGTTCATTTGCCAACCGCGCCGATCTCGCATGGCAACATTACTGGCTGCATGGCATCGACGAAGGCCGCACCTTTGCGGACGACTTCCATCCCGATGTCTATCTCGGCCTCTACGGCGATCTGCGCGCCGCCTTCGGCAATGATCGCTACGCCGCCATCCAGCACTGGTTGATCGCCGGCAAGGACGAAGGTCGCCTCGGCAACATTCCCGCCACGTTCAACGTTTCCGCCTATCTCGCCCGACACGGCGACCTGCGGGACTTCTTCGGCGACGATCACATCGGCGTCTTCCTGCACTACCTGAACTACGGCGTCTTCGAAGGTCGCGTCCTGTCCGACGATTTCCACGCCGGCGATTACCTGATGCTGAACCCCGACCTCCAGGATGCCTTCGGCGACGACCTTCAGGCCTCGGTGCTGCACTGGCTCCTCATCGGCAAGGAAGGCGGTCGCCCCGGTCGACTCGCCATCCACGAATCCGCCCACGCCTACCTCGCCCGCTACCCGGATCTCGGCGCTTTGTTCGGCACCAATACCGACCTGGCCTTCGAACATTATCTCGCCTACGGCATAACCGAAGGCCGGATCTTCGACGCAACGTTTCAACCGGCCGAATACCTCGCGCTTCACGCCGATCTTCGCGAGACCTTCGGCAACGATCTCGAAGCCGCCACGATCCATTGGTTCGCCTTCGGCAAACGTAATGGACGCCAAGGTCGATTCTGAACGCGGCTGCCCCTGAATCCCGCAGTTTAACCTCAGCGCAGGTCACAGAGATCAGAGCGTGAGATGCCGCCAACCCCACCTTGCCCCGCGTTCACTCGCGGGGTGAGCGTTTACGGAGTTGTGGCCATTTTCTTACCGCTATTCTTTGCGCGCTTTGCGGCCTCCGCAGGCAGTCTTTGCGTTAAACATCAATTGCGGAACATAGACTGATTCCTCTGCGCCGACAGGCAACGCTTCCGCCGAATCCGCGGATCAGTTGCCTGTCGACTGCGGCAGGGCGAAGGCGATGTAGGCGTCGCCGCTCGGCGTGCCCATTTTGCCGCCACCGCACGCGATCACGATGTATTGCCGGCCGTCGACTTCATAGGTGGCCGGAGTCGCATAGGCACCGGCAGGAAGTTTGTGCCGCCAGAGTTCGCGGCCCGTCGTGCTGTCGAAGGCGCGAAACTGTTCGTCCTTGGTCGCGCCGATGAAAAGCACGCCGCCGGCCGTCACGATCGGACCGCCGTAGTATTCCGTGCCGGTCGGCGCGACTCCCTGCGCGGTGAGTTCGGGCAGTTCGCCCAAGGGCACCCGCCAGCGATATTCGCCGGTGTTCAGATCGATGGCATTGAGCGTGCCCCACGGCGGCGTCACCGCCGGGTAGCCGTCGGGATCGAGAAACCGGTTGTATCCGGTGTGTGTATACGGCGGCGCCGGCCGATCCACCGCGCCGCGATCACCGACATACGTCACCCAGCCTTCCTTTGGCGGCTCGGCGTTCGCCCGCGCGGGTTCAGAAGACGCCGGTTTCGGACCATGCAGAAAATCGAGCACGCCTTCCAACTGCAGCGCGCTGAGAAATCCCCACGGCGGCATCATGCCGCGACCGTGCACGATCACTTCCTGCGCCTGCTCGCGCGAGAGGCGCGTGTTCAGGTCAACCAGCGACGGGATGCCCATGCCATTGCCACCGCGATCAGCGCCATGACAGCCCGCGCAATTCTGCACATAAACCTGCTCGCCCACCGTCCGACCGCCGCCGGTTTCGATCATGGTGAGAATCCACGCCATCTCGTTGCCATTGACGTAGAGCACGCCGTGCGGATCGACCGCCGCGCCGCCCCATTCGCCGCCGCCGTCAAAACCGGGAAAGATGATCGTGCCCTGTTCGCTGGGCGGCGCGAACGGCGTGTGCGGACGCAGCCGCGCCCAACGCTCTAGCACTGCGCGATGCGCTGCGGGTGTGCGCCGCGTGATCTCGTTGACACCAAACACCTGCCGCGCGAACGGGGCCGGCTTCAGCGGAAGCGGTTGCGATGCCGCCGCCACTTCGCCCGCCAGATCCGACGACGGCACGACGACTTCCTCGATGGGAAACAAGGGCTCGCCCGTCTCGCGGTTGAAGACAAAGACGTGACCCGACTTCGTCACCTGCGCCACCGCCGCGATCTCGCGCCCGTCATGCGTGACCGTCAGCAGGTTGGGCGGCGCCGGCAAATCGCGGTCCCAGAGGTCGTGACGGACGAACTGATAATGCCACACGCGCTTGCCGGTGTTGATATCCAGCGCCAGCAGGCAGTTCGCGTAAAGGTTGTCGCCCACCCGATCGCCGCCCCAGAAATCAAACGCCGCCGAACCGGTGGGCGCAAACAGCAGACCGCGCTCGTGGTCGACGCTCATGCCGGTCCAGACGTTCACGCCGCCGACGTGCTGCCAAGCCTCCGCGGGCCAAGTTTCGTGTCCGGGCTCACCGGGCCGCGGAATGGTGTTGAAGGTCCAGACCAGCGCGCCCGTGCGGACGTTGTAGGCGCGGATCGGTCCGGGCGCGGCCGGCGCCGGGCCTTCGCCCAGCCGCATGCCCATGACGATGAGATCACCGTGCACGATTCCGGGTGTGTTGGCCTGTATCGCAAAACCGGTGACATCGCGGCCCATGCCGTCCGCGAGGTTCACCCGCCCACCGTCACCAAAACTCTCGATCAACTGCCCGGTGTCCGCATCCACCGCCTGCAACCATTGTCCGGCCCCGAACAGGATGCGCCGATCGTCGCCGTCGGCCCACCACGCCAAGCCGCGATTCACGCCGGTCGGCTCCTTGGGTTCGAAGCGCCAGCGTTCCGTGCCCGTCACCGCATCGAGCGCCACCAACCGCAGACTGGGCGTGGTCGCGTAAACCACCCCGTCGATCACGAGCGGATTGCACTGGATCTGGGTCGCGTTGCCGCGGGCATCACCGGCGTGCCAAACCCACGCGACTTCGAGTTCCGCCACGTTGCGAGGAGTGATCTGATCCAGCGGTGAATACTGACTCGACGCCGCATCACCGAGATAGTGCGCCCAATCGGTGTCGGCCGCACGGAGCATTGCCCCACTTCCGATTCCGAGCGCAGCGCGCAACAAACGGGAGCGTGAAAACGAAAACGCGAAACGGGGTCGGGGCATGTTCGCGATATGGGCGCGCCTTGCGCGGTCGCCAAGCCTCAAGGCGCGCGCCGCCAAGTCAGGGCTGCTCGGCACGGTAACGATAATGCAGCGTGCCGGCCACGAATTTGCCGTTACTAACCGCCGGCACGAATGGCACCGTCGCGACGGATTTTTCCACCGCGGCAACGTATTTTTCGGGAATGCCCGGCCCCGGCTGCACCGTCACGCGCGTGGCTTTGCCTTGCGCATCGACCTCCGCTTCCAAGTCAAATGCCGTCACGCCGATACGATCGAGCTGCGCCCGCAACAACGGCGGTCCGACCAGCAACGGCGGCGCCTCGCCCGTGGCAAATTCACGCAACCGCACGTTCTTGAAATACTCCACCTTCACGACCCAGGTCTTGGGGTTGTTCGGCACCATCGCTTTCAGCAGCCCTTCCAACTCCTGGAAGATGCGGTCGACGTCGGACCCGATGATGTTCGAGGCCGAGGTGATCGGCACGCCGTGGCGATTCAGCAACGCGAATCCCGCGCCTTCCTCCGGGGCGAAGAGCGCGATCACGTCGAGCTGCGACTGCCGGTTGCGTTTCGTTACCAACCAGGGCATGTGCAGGCTCTCCGCAAACACCTTGTGCCCGAGCAGGTCGCGTCCCTTGCCGACAAACACCACTTCAAAATCGTCGCCGTAGGCCGGCTGCAACCGGTTGTAGTGCTGCACCGCGCTTTCCATCAGTAACTGCACGCCACTGCCGGCCTCCGCATAAAACACCAGCAGCAGTTCGGGTTCGGATCGGTCGCGCAGATCCGTATCCACGATCTTGTTACCCTCAAGCCGTTCCACGATACCGCGCAGTTCCCGGGTGATACGGCTGTCGCCGTCGGCCCAGACTTCGGCCCGGGCAGGGAGCTCGCGCAGGCCTTGTTCGTAGCGCCAGGCGTCGTCGGGTTTGAGGAACGGCAACGGCAGGCGTTTGCCGCGGGCACGGCCTGATTTGAACAACGCCAGCGGACCGAGCAGACCGGCCGGTTCGCCAACAAAGGATTCGCCCTGGGTGTCGACCCAGTCGGCGGCAGTCAGCGGTGGCGTCGCGAAACCGCCGGACAGCAGACAGAGCGACATCACCATACGGGATGAAAAGCAGCGGGGTAATTTCATAGCGGGGTGGCGAAAACGCTAGCGACACTGCCACCACCGACGCAATCTTCCGCCGCGCAGCGCAGCATTGTCGCGGCACGGCATTTGCAACACGTTCACCGCCATGCCTGCCCTCCGCGACTGCATCGTCCTCCACGGTCCCGATCTCACGCCCCATCGTTGCGACGAGTTTTCCTGGCAGGCCGACACCATCGAACGCATCGATCTCGGCCCGCCGTGTCATCAAACCGACAATGATCGTGGCGCTCTGGTGATCATGCCCGGGCTCTACAACGGCCACACCCACGTCGGCGACAGCGCCCTGCCCGACGGCGCAACCGGGCTTACGCTGGAGGAGGGATTCTTCCGCCCCGCCGGCTACAAATACCGCGAACTCGCCAAACTCGATCGCACCGCGCATCTCGCCCGCATCGAGGACGCCCTGCGCTACATGGCTCGCACCGGCACGGTCGGTCATCTCGACTTCCGCGAACAAGGCGTCGCCGGCGCGACCCTGCTGCGCGAAGCCTCCGCAAACGTCGGCCTGCATTCCGTCATCCTCAATCAATTCGACCACTCGCCGTTTTCCGAAAGCGAACTCGACGCCGGCGACGCCCCGCTGCCCGCCGCCGCCCGCGCCGAACTCCTCGCCATGCTGGATGCCTCCGACGGCTTTTCCGAAAGCACAATGAATGATCTCACCCCGTCCGCCTGG
>CBINJL010000057.1:0-10078 GCA_966250925.1 uncultured Opitutus sp.
GTATTTCTCGGCCAGATGCCGGTAGGCAAAGTGGGGATGACTGGTCGACGGCGTGAAGGCGTTGAGCACCACGCCCGCCGCCGGCGCGGAGGTCTTTTCCAGTTCGCGCAGCACGCGTCGCACCTGGACGACATGAGCGCGGCCCTCGCGGGTAATGAGCACGGATTCCTGGCAATGCTGCGCGAGGATCAGCGCATCCTGAAACACCCCCGCCGGCGGTGTATCCACAATCACGATATCGAACTCCGCACGCAGGCGCACGAACAGGGCCGCGACCGCACCGGAGATGAGGATGCGCGTCGGCTGGCGCTCCAGCCCGCCGGAGGGAATCAGCGCCGTGCCGTCGGCCAGGATGCGCAAGCCGAGCGGACCGTTCGGCTCGAGCAGGTTGGCGTCGTTGGGGCAGCCGTTCGCCGCCCAGTTGACCAGACCGTGATCCAGCGACACGCCGTGAATTTCGTGCTGCGACGGACGACGAAAATCAAAGTCGACCAGCACCGTGCGCCGGCCCAGTCGCGTGAAACTCGCGGCCAGATTCGACGCCGTGATCGATTTGCCTTCACCGGGCAGCGTGCTGGTGACAAGCAGGCATTTCGGCGGCCGCACATGCGAGGCCAGTTCGAGCTGCCCCACGATCGAGGTGAAGGGTTCGACGAAGGCCGGTCGCAGGTTGTCGCGCACCACGTGGGCGCGGTCCTTCGCATTCATGCGGGCGAGACGCGGCACCGCACCGAGCAGCTCCTTCCCCAGCAAGACCTCCAGATCGGAGGTGCCGGTCACGCGTTCGTTGCAGAGGAACAACCCCAGCGGCACCATCACGAAAGTCGCAAAGGCCACCAGCGCGATGATGGCGATCTCGATGGAACGACGGCCCATGCCTTGCGACAACAGGAAGGCGGGATCGACCACGCTCATGCTCTCCGCCAGCCGGCCCGTGGTCACGTCGAGGCGGGCCAGACGCGCCAGGACATCGGCATGGGCCAGGCGCTGCGCATCGAGCTCGGAACCAAGCCGGTTGAATTCGGCCGAAAGCATTTCGAGTTCCAGCGATTGATTGAACGCACCTTCGAGTTCGTCGTTGAGGCGCTGTTCGGAAGCCGCGGCGATTTGCAGCTGCCCCTGGAGGTCGGCGAGCGCGATGCGGAAATTGTCATCGATCGTTTCGCGCAGCGTCGTCAGCCGCTGATTCACCTCGATCATGCGCGGGTGGTTCGGGCCGTATTGCTGAGCCAGCACGTCACGGGTGGCGACCAGCGCCTCCTCCTCGCCGCGAAGCGAGGCGTTGTTGCCGAAGGAGGCCAGCACCGCATTGGAAAACGGCCGGGGATTTTTTTCGAGATCAGCCACGGCCTGCGTCACCTGCACTTCGAGCGCGGAGCGTTTCACACGGATGTCGGAAAGGGCTTCGTTGATGCGGCGGAGACGCTCCGCGAGAATGCCGGCGTTTTCCTCCACGGAGATGAGCCCGTGCTGCTTGCGGTAGGTGCGGCGTTCGTTCTGCAGGCGTTCGATCAGGAGGCCGAGACGCTCGGCGCGGGCGCGCAGAATGTTGCCCGCAGCAGCACGCGCCGCGGTGCTCTCCTCGTTGAGCATGCCGCTATACTCACTGGTGAAAAGGTTGGCCAATGCCACCGCCACTTCGGGGTCGCGATGAGTCACCCGCACGGTGAAAAACTCGCGGCCGCGCTCGCGATCGACGTCGATGCTCCATTCAAGAATCTGCTCCAGAAACGACGGACTTTGCGCGACGCCTTCCTGCAGGTAGGGCGCCTGCACCGCGGTGGCGAGGGTGGGATCGAGCGTCTCGACCAGACGAAGGCGGAACGAGCGACTCTTCATCACGGAGAGGTGGTTGCGCAGCGAGTTCTCCTGGCGTTGCTGGCTGTAACCCGCATCGGCGCCGTTATCGAGCGCGCGGTCGAGCGGACTCTCCGCCACGAGCGTCGTCGTGGCCACAAATTCGGGCGGGCCGCGGAACAGCACCCAGCTCATCGCCGCCGCCACGGCCAGCGCGGCGAACAGCCCCACCACCCAGCGCGAGCGCACTTGCGCCATCAACAGGCGCACCACCGGCATCACTTCACGCGGAGTGGCCGGCACGGCCGCCGCACGGGTCGGCAGATGGTCCTTGGCATCCAGGGTATCCGCCGGTGTCGGAACCCCGGAAGATTCTGACGGAACGAGGGAATAGTCGGAACGTTGCATCATCGGGAGAAAGAGTTGACTGACGATCGGAGAAGAAACGGCACCGGGCTCAGAACACCCGCTCCGGAACAAAAACAATGTCGCCCGGCCGCAGGGCGAAATCCGCCGGCGCACTGCCCCGGCGCGCATCGAGCGCCTGATCGAGATCGACGATGATCCGCTGCTCGCCGACCGGGCCGGGACGGATCACCTGAACTTGATCGCGACGCGCCACGCGGGTGAAACCGCCCGCTTCGGTGATGGCCTGCACGATGCCGAGCGTGGTGGCTTCCGGCGGCAGCGGTATGCGCACCGGCTCCTTCACTTCGCCAAGCACCGATACAAAACGTGAACCGTATTCCATGATCGAAAGGATCACCTGCGGTTGGACAAAAAAGCCCTTGTCGCGCAGATGCTCCTCCAGCTCGTGCTCAACCAGGCGCAGCGTTTTTCCGGCCACCGGCACCGTGCCGAGCAGCGGCAGACGCAACTCGCCGGAACTCGAAACCCGCTGACGCGTGGTCATCTCGGGTTGGTTGAAAACCTGGATTTCAACGAGGTCGCGTTCGGCCAGTTCATAGTCGGCCGAAGGCGAAGGAGCGGAAGCGGGAGCGGTTGTTTCGGCGCCGCGCACCGCGTTCACCGCGAGCAGCGCGAAAGCCAGAAAAAGGAAACGAATTGAAGCGATCATGGCGAAGCGTGGGTCAGAAGGTTCGGTCGATGCGCGCGAGGACCAGCAACCGGTCGTAATCGAAGGTGTTGTTGTCCGACGTTTGATCCGAGTAGGTGAAATCGAGCGACGCGTTGAGGCGTCCGGTGAGGTTGTAATCCAGGCCCAGGTTGGCGGTGATGGCCTCGTCGCGACGGAACTCCGTCATTTCCCGAAACGAAGCTCTCGCATAGCCCATGCCAACCCGACCGCGAAAGCCTCCGGCGATCACCTGAGTGAAGTCCAAGTTGATGCGGCTGTGTTCCACCGCGTCGCCGCTGGGCGAGAAGTAGGTGCGGCGATCGATCGAAAGATCGAACCGGCGCCGCTCGCTCGCCGTCCAGGTCAACGAACCGCCCGCGACCGGGTCCCAGTCGGTGCGCACCACGCACCCACCGTAATCGGCGTAGTCCACGCCCACAAAAAACGAGCCGGAAAGCTTCGGCATGAAATGCCCGCGACCGCGCACCGTGAGTCCGTTGCTCACCCGCGTCGTGATGCAGTGCGGCTGCAGCCGGGCCGAGCGCATCTCCGAGAGATCGTAGCCGGCACCGAGCTGTAACCGGTCATTGGATACAAACGCCGCAGTGAGGCCGGCGCGCAACAGCCGGTTTTTATTGAAGACATCCGTCTCGTATTCGACCTGATTGGCGGCGGCCCGACCGTAGAGCGTGAGTTTTCCGGTCGACACCAGCAGCCCCTCCCACTCCGCCTCGTATCGCGAACGGCGCAGACGCATGCCGACATCGGCATTGGCCTCCGTCCGGACCGATGCCGCGGCGCGAAACCACTGTTTCGAGAACTCGGTGTCGCCGTAGGGATAGCGGTAGGTGAGGACCGCGGAGGGATCGAGCGAGTCGTCCTCGTCTCCCGAGAGAAAGGCGGTGCCGTGCAGCCGTGCCTCGATCTCGAACTGGGAGAGCGAATGCAGCCGCGAGAATCGCAGCGCAGCCTCACCGCCGATGAAACCGGCACCGTCGCTGCCGGCGCGCATGTAGGGTCGGCTGTCGTAGCCGACCTCCGCCCGGGTGAGCAGATTCGTGCCCCACCCCGGGATGTCGATGATCGCGGCCCGGCCCGACGGACTGACTCCGATGGCCAGCAACAATACCCCGAGGCCAACACGCCATCGTTTCGCGCCGGCCCGATTGCTGGTAACGCCGGCGGCTTTCATTGCGCGTTCT
The DNA here is from genome assembly GCA_966250925.1 of uncultured Opitutus sp. Classification (GTDB taxonomy): domain Bacteria; phylum Verrucomicrobiota; class Verrucomicrobiia; order Opitutales; family Opitutaceae; genus Actomonas. The sequence goes on from CBINJL010000057.1 coordinate 4,078, forward strand.
TGTTGTTAAAGAACGTGGCGGCCATGCAGTAGAAATCCATGCCCACGCTCCAGTTCTCCAGATAGTAGAGGTCGGCCTGGATGCGCTGGCGCAGATCGGTGTCACCGCGCAGGCCCTGGATCTGCGCCCAGCCGGTGAGACCGGCCTTCACCTCGTGGCGCACATTGTAGTTGGGAATCTCATCCTTGAACCGCTCGATCAGTTCGGGGCGTTCCGGACGCGGACCGACCAGACTCATGTCGCCCTTGAGGACGTTCCAAAACTGCGGCAGCTCATCGATGTTGTAGCGGCGCATGAACGCGCCGACCTTCAACCGCCGCGGATCAGCCGCGGAGCACCACACCGCACCGGACGCCTTTTCGGCATCGGGGCGCATGCTGCGGATCTTGTAGATCGTGAAAGGACGGCCACCCCGGCTCGTGCGCTTTTGGCGGTAGATCACGCTCGTGCCCGGTGACTCCCACCAGACCGCCGCAGCAAAGGCCGCGATGATCGGTGCGGAAAGCATCAGGCCGACGGAGGCGCCGAAGATATCGATCACGCGTTTGACCAGACGACTGCCGGTGCGATCAAAACGCAGTTGCCCGACGCCCAGCAACGGCACCCCGCTGACGTTTTCCAACTGCAGGCCGGAAACCAGCGCCGGGAAATAGCGCGGGATCAGCCGGAAGGTCAGAAACTCGCGTTGGCAAAACGAAATCAGGTCCTCGATTTCGCGACTCGGGCAATCGATGTCGGTCAGGATGACGCCGTTGGCCCGACAGCGGGAAACGATCTGCGGCAGCGCCGAGTAGTCGCCCAGGATGGCGACCTCCGGAGGCGGCGGACGTCCCAGCCAACCGCCCGGCATCGGCACACAACCGATGATCTCCTGCAATTGACCGGGATCGCGCCGCATCGCCACCCGCAGGCGGTCGACGGTGTCATTCCACCCCACCACGATCACACGCGCATCAGCGGCCTGTTTGCGCGAAGGGTGAAGCAGCAGGACAAACCCCGCCAACCGCGACAGGATGAAGATCGTCGCCAACGTGCCGAGGCAGTAAACGATGCCGACCCGAGGCGAGAATCCTTCGATGCGGAAGAGTCCGATGAAGGACCAAACCGACACCGCCCACAGGAGCAGGGCGCGGAGCAGGTTTTTGAACCACACCTGCAGCCGGTAGAGGTTGGCCGGCTCGTAGCTGCGGAAAAACATCATGATCCACACAAACAGGGCGCCACCACCGATGCTCCACATCGGCACCGGCGACTCCCAGAATGGCCCTGCCGCCGCGGTTTCCAAACCGGCCGCGGCGCGCTGCAGCGAGCGAAGCTGCAGTCCGGCAAAAACCGCCACGCTCGCGAGCAGAAGGTCCAGGGCCATGAAGGCGGCGACGAGCCGGTAGCGATGTTCACGGACCATTCCCGGGGCAAGCACCCCGGCCCCGGAAAAACCCTCCGACCCGGAACCGAAACTCACAACATTTGCCTCGGATGCGGACGGCCGATGGCGGATCTGAGCCGGGGCCGAGACGCCGGGCAGAGAAGAGCTGGATACGGCATTCATAATCATTATAATTTGATAGTTCGAGCTAGTATCACCGCACCACGGCGATTCCATTATATCGATTCAGGCAGGTCCCTGGTCGTTTATTGGATCACCACATCTGCGAGACGTCGGCACCATGCAGGGCCCTAGCTCACGCGAAAGCCCATTCTTGCGCCCTGCGTCCTTCCCAAATCCAAACAGCAATTTTACCCATTCTAATCTGATTTGCTTTAAACTGCTTACCAATTACTTACGAAATCGTAATATTTCCTTATAGGTAAACCGCCCGACCCAACTGCCGGGATTCATGCTGAAGGAGCACGAAATAAAATCTCGATACAGGCCAGCCGCCCACACCCGATATAGAATCGACAATACGGACTTCTCCGGCGGGAGTCGCGTCTCAAGATCCATTTTTTATACGGACATCGCCACCATTTCGCCGTCAGGTCGGCACCGACCGTGCATAATGGAATTCCCTTATAGCAGCGGCAGTTGAACCTCGGACATACAATGAACCGCACATGCAGTAGGATAAGGACTGTCCGTTTCACACCTACCCTGCTTCAGCCTTACTTCATTTCTTTATGTCTACCGCATTTGCGAAGTCGGAAGCTTCTTCCCTCCTTTCCGCCCCGGCGGAATCCTCTTCGGACAACATCATCGCGCTTCGGCGATTCGCCCGCACTATTCGGCGATCCGGTTGGATCCCCTTCGAAACCGCCTGTCGCGTCCGCTACGCGATGCGCAAGTTTGTCTGGGGCGGCAACGCTCCGAGCACCTATCTGCAAAAGATCAACTGGCGACTCGCCTACGACCGGCGTCCGGTGCTCACCCTCCTCGCCGACAAGGTTCGCGTCCGCGACTTCATCGCCGAGCGTGTCGGAGCCCAATACCTGCCGCGCTGCTTCCACGTGACGGACAATCCCGAGACGATCGACCTGGCCGCCCTTCCCGCTGAATTTGTGATCAAGCCCAACCACGGTTGCGGCATGGTCTGGTTTGTCACCGATCGCATGCCCGCCCGCGGTCCCAATCGCGACCCATTCCAAGTCGTCTTCACGCCCAAACACGAGCTCGACCGCCCGGCGCTCATGCGTCGCTGCCGCGAATGGATGGCCATCGATTACTCCCAGGTGAATTACGAATGGGCCTACCGCAACATCCCGCGGCGCATCCTCGTCGAGGAATACCTGTGCGACGACACCAGCGGCGCCCCGGCCTTCGACTACAAGCTCATCGTGATCAATGGCGTCGTGCGTGCCATCCAGGTCGACAGCCTGCGCTTCGGCAGTCATCGCCGCGGCTATTTCAGCCGTGACTGGAAAAAGCTCCCGGTCCGTTACGTCAAACCGCCGCTCGCCGTCGAATTGGCCGCGCCGGAAAAACTCAACGAAATGATCGCCGTCGCCGAAGCGCTCGGCAGCGGCCTCGATCACGTGCGAGTCGACATGTATGTGCTGCCCAACCGGATCGCCGTGGGCGAACTGACGATCTACCATAACGCCGGCTGCTCGTCGTATGACCCGCCTTCGTTCGACTTCGAACTCGGTCACGATTGGAAGCTGCCCATGCCGCAGATCGCATAACGCTCACGCTCATCGCGATCATTGCCCGCGTCACGGCCCCGTGCCGACGCGGGCTTTTTCGTGCGCTCGGGAGCGGAAGTCTCCCCCTCCTTGAACCCATCAAAACGCGCGCACAAAAACTCCACAAAAAAGCCGCAGGGCAGTCACCCTGCGGCCACGCGATTCGTTTTGTTCAGGCCGGCACACTCACTCGAGCGTAAGCGATCGATTCGCTCGGCATCCGCTCGTCTAAACGAGCTTCGTCAAACCACCCCGCCAGCTCCGCCAAACCGGCTGCCAAGCTCACGCGCGGACGATAGCCGAGCACCGCGCGAGCTGCGGTGATATCGGCAAAGCAATGGCGGATATCACCGGTGCGATGTCGTCCCGCAATCCGCGGCTCAAACGCGTCACGACCCAAGATCGCCGCGAGGCTTTCCGCCGCCTCCCTCACGGTGCGACTCTCGCCGCTGCCGAGATTGAACACGCCGCCCGGCGCCCCCGCGACCTCCGCCGCGAGACGACAGCCGCGGGCCACATCGGCCACACTCACAAAATCACGCAACTGGCCGCCGTCCTCGAAAATCGTGGGGGCTTCTCCGCGCAACAAACGCGAAGCAAAAATGCCCAGCACTCCCGTGTAGGGATTGGCCAGCGACTGCCGCGGCCCGTAGACGTTGAAAAGTCGCAGCGCCACCGTGGGGATTCCGTGCGCCGATCCGGCGAGAAGACACATGCGTTCCTGATCGTATTTGGAAAGTCCATACACCGAGCTCATTGCCGGCGGTTTCGATTCCGGCGTCGGCTCCGGCCGGAGCACGCGTCCCTGCGCATCGAACGGTTCCCAGCGGTGCGCCCGCAACTGCGCCAGGGAACGCACTGCATTCGTCACCACCCGGCCGTCAGCGTCCCGATACTGTCCCTCCCCGTAAACACTCATGCTCGAGGCCACGACCAGGCGCTCCACCGGACGCTCGATGAGGCATTCGAGCAGCACCGCGGTGCCGTCGTTGTTGGCCGCCGTGTAGTCCGCGATCCGATACATGCTCTGCCCCACGCCCACCCGCGCGGCCAGATGAAACACCAGGTCCACTCCGCGCAGACAACGGCGCACGCACTCGCGATCACGGATGTCGCCTTCGCAGAACTCGATCTCACGCGGGAGAAACGTCGGTCGCCCCGCGCCCAGCGCGTGCACCTCCGGCTCAAGATTATCGAGCACCCGCACACGATACCCCGCGCGCAGCAGTTCGTCCGCCAGGTGAGAACCAATGAAGCCGGCGCCTCCGGTGATAAGAGCGAGTGATTTCATGCTGGACGCAAAACCACCCGCACCGTGCCGCGGCCCTGTGCCGCGGCGTCTTCCGACGGATGATCTGCAACCTCATCCTATCCGACCACGACCCGAGTGGCCATAGGACGATGCCCGAGGCAGTCGTCCGGGAGCAGGCGCCAAGCTTCATCAGCCGCCCTGCCGATCCCCCGCGGTCAAAGACACCGAATCCGCAGCCGGTGATTATCACGATCTCCCGATCAGGGATTCCCCCGATTTTGGTCCTTGCTTCGCCATCCTAGGCACAACGTCGCAAGCAACCCCGTGATAAGCAGCGCCGCCGTGCCGAACACTACGGTGAGAAAGCCATGGAACGGACTGCGCAGGTCAGCCGGAAGCCCGGCCCACTTGGGCGACAGGCTCATCCACAAAATTACCAACACGCCGACCACCGCCGCCAATATCGCCGCCGGTCGCGTCGCACGTCGGGCAATCAGTCCGAGCAAAAACAGGCCGAGCATGCCGCCGCTGAAAATCCCCGCCAGACTCCACCACGCATCCAGCGCACTGCGGACGTTGATCATCGCCCACGCCAGACAGGTGCCGACCGCGCCGATCGCGATGGTGGCCCGTTGCAACACCCGCATCTGTTGCGGCTCGCTCGCCGCCGGCGCGCCGTAGCGCAGATAATAGTCGTTGAGCACGATCGTGGCCGAGGAGTTGAGACTGCTCGAGATCGTGCTCATCGCCGCCGCGAAAATCGAAGCAACCAGCAGGCCTGTGATCCCCGGCGGCAGCACCGAGATGATGAACCAGGGAAACACCGAATCGGCGTTGGCGGCGCCGCGATAGGCCTCCGGCAACGCATCCGGATGCGCCGTGTAGTAGGCGAACAGCGCAGTGCCGATAAAGAAGAACAACGCCGACAACGGCACGTAGAGCAGGCTGCCCAGCCACACGCTCTTGCGCGCCTCCGCATCGCTCGACGACGTGTGGTAGCGTTGCACGTAGTTCTGATCGACGCCGAAGTTCTGCAGGTTGATCACGAGGCCGTAGATCAGCACCACCCAGAAAGTCGATTCGGTCAGGCTCGGACCAAAACTGCCGAGACTGAATTTGTCATGCTCTGCCGCCAGTGCGAACACCTGCGCCGGTCCCTCCGGCAGTCCGAAGACCATAATCGTCGCGCAAGCCCGCGCACCGACCATCAGGATGATCGTCTGGATCGCATCGGTCCAGATCACGCCTACGATGCCGCCCACGAAGGTGTAGAGTGTGGTCGTCACCCCGATCACCACGATGATCCCGCGCATGTCCCAGCCCAGCAGAACGTGCATCGGCAACGCGGTCAGGTAGGTCACGGTGCCGACCCGGGCCACCTGGGTAAGCAGGTAACACGCACTGGCATAAACCCGTGCCCACGGTCCAAAACGATCCTCCAAGTGCGAATACGCCGACACCCGACCGCTGTTGCGGTAGAACGGCAGGAACCACTTCACTCCGACCCAGGCGGCCAATGGTATCGAAAGACTGAATACAAACGAATTCCAGTTGGTCGCGTAGGCTTTTCCAGGCAGCGCCAAAAAACTGATGCTGCTGATGTAGGTGCCCAGGATGGACAGTCCCGTC